>JAUZOY010000037.1 GCA_030706235.1 Bacteroidota bacterium
AAAAATCGTTTAAATTATCTACAGATACAACATAATTTTCTAATTCAATTAATTTATCTACTAAATTACTTCCAATAAATCCTGCTCCACCTGTTACTAATATTTTCATCTAAATCTTATGTAAAATTTGTTTCAAAATTGTTGCTATCATTCCTATCCCAAACATTAATATAGATAAAAATATACAACTTATCCCTATCATAAATGTTGATTTTAATCCCCACAAAAATGTAAATCCGAAACTAAAAACAGACAATACTATCAAAATAATACTAAATATTATAAATATTTTTATTGGATTATAAAATAAAATAGCTTCAACTATATATTGGAGAGTTCTTAATGAATCTTTAAAAAGTTTTACTTTCGTATTCCCAACTCTTTTATGATATTCTATCGGAATATATTTTACAAACTTATTATTCATCAGGTACGCTAATGTTAATGAGGTTGTAAAACTAAATGTATCACATAAAGTATTAAAATACACTTGTGACTCTTCTTTGGAAAATACTCTTAACCCTGAATTAATATCAGGTATCTTTCTCCCTGCGGTAAATTCAACTAAAAATTTTAATATTTTCCTGTTTATTTTCTTAATAAAATTACCATCATAATTTTTCCCCTGACGAGCGCCAACTACCATATTAAATCCCTTTTTATATTCATTTAATAATTCAGGTATCTTCTCAATTGGATAAGTTCCGTCAGCATCTGTGATAAATATTATATCATTTGAAGATGACTTAATACCATCTTTCAATGACTTCCCATAACCTACATTATAAGGATGTGTGATTACAATTGCATCTGTATTATTTATTACTTCTGATGTTGAATCTACTGACCCATCATTTACTAAAATTAATTACGATTTATCATTTCCATATTTCTTAATAATATTATTACATCTTTCAACTTTTTCAAGGATGATCTCTTCTTCATTATAAATAGGTATAACTATTGAAAACATTTTATTTTAATTAATTCGTTTCTATAAATATTTATTTTACTGACCACTCTTTAAAAAAAAAAGTTAATATTTTGTAAAATATGAATATTACCATAGAAATTTCATTTTTATTTAATAAACATTCAATCTATTCATATCCACTAAATATATTATTCTTACCTGCCTTATAACCTTTAAGAGAATAATAAAGTATAAAAATATAGCAGGGAATCAAAATCCAGTATGCCTGATTCGGACCAATATAACTTATATCTGCCAGTCTCCCATAGATCAATGGAAGAGTAGCACCTCCGGCAATACCCATAATAAGTATTGCACTTCCTGTTTTAATATATTTTCCAAGCCCACTTAGTGCCAATGGCCAGATAGCAGGCCAAACCATAGCATTTGCAAATCCTAAAAAGGCAATAAATAAAACAGATGTAAATCCTCTTGAAGATAATGCAGCCAGGGTAAAGACTATACCAAGAAAAGCAGAAATTGAAAGAGCTCTTTCCTGTTTAATAATTTTTGGTATTGTAAAAATCCCGGAGATATACCCAATAACCATAGCAATGAGAGTATATGATGTAAAAATTCTGGCTTCGTTTATAGGGATTTTCTGAGACATTCCATAAAGGATAATAGTATCACCGGCAATTACTTCTACGCCAACATATAAAAACAATGCAATAAAACCAAGAATTAAATGAGGGTATTGTAAAATACCTGATACCGCTTTACCTGATTTATTATCATTAACTTCATTTTTATCAGAATCCAGATCAGGTAAGGAAGAAAATCTGATCATTACAGCAAGAAGAATAAGCACAACAGTCATAATTATATACGGAGCTATAACTCTTGCAGCCATTTCATTCAAAAGAGCTGTTTTTTCAACTACATTTTTAATATCCGCAAGATGTTTTTTTATAGGATCTACATTTTTTAGTACTATAGATCCTAAGATCAGCGGGCTAATGACACCTGCAACTTTATTACAAATTCCCATAATACTTATCCTTTTTGCAGCACTTTCTATTGGTCCGAGAATTGTAATATAGGGATTAGATGCAGTTTGTAATAATGCAAGACCTGTTCCCTGAATAAATAAACCAATAAGGAATAAAATATAAGTACGAAATCGGGCAGCAGGTATAAAAGCTAATGTACCTATTGCCATAACTATGAGACCCAGAGCCATACCATTTTTAAAACCGGTTTTTCTTAATACTACTGAAGATGGAATAGCCATTACAAAATAGGAAATATAGAAGGCAAAAGTTACAAAATATGCTTCAAGATTATTTAATTCACAGGATATTTTAAGAAATGGTATCAAAGTACCATTAAGCCAGGTTACAAAACCAAAAATAAAAAACAAAATTCCAATAATTATTATTGAAGTAAAATAACCCTTATTATTTTGTTTTGAGATTTCATTCATATAATTTTTTTTTTGCAAAACTACATTAATTTTAAGATGGTAAATAATATTTTATGAATTTTTGTAGATCTTAAACAATTATATATATTAAGATACAAATTTTGTTTTTAATTTTAAAAAATATTTTTCAATAAAAAAATATGAAATTAATGAAGCCAAAATCAAATAAATTAAATTTAGCGGATATTTATTTATAAAATATGCAGATTTACAAGTAAACACCTGTTGCCAGAGATAAAGGCTATAAGATAATATACCAATCAGGTTCATTATTTTCAAATTTAAAAACCTGAACCATATACCATTTGACCTAAAAACTGAAAACATCATTACTAAAGCAATTAATATATTGGTCAAAGTACCATAGGAGCCCCAAAAAGGAAAAATAATATAATTAAAATTTAAATTATATTTAGCTAAAATTATTCTTAAATATGAATAACTCAACAAGAATAACATTGAAAAATAAAAAATCTTTTTCCCATATATATCAAACACATTCATAATTTTATCTTTATAAATAGCAAATAAGCACCCCGTTGCAATAGCATCCATTCTACAAAAAATTGTTAATCCGTCTATCCAGTCAGCATTACCAAAAAAATTGTAAATTCTAAAAAATGGTATTGTTATTAAAATTAAAAACATAAATATTTTTCTGGATTTCATTCCAAATATAAAAACAAGAGGCCATACAAGATAAAAATTTTCTTCAATACTTAAAGACCATGAATGAGCTGTATACCAGTCTAATTTCCAGTTAAAATATTTTGTATAAGTTAAAGCAGTAATCCAGGAATAGTTATTAATATAAATAAGATCTTTGTAATGGAGAATGAAAAGAAATAATAATAAAAAATAATAAGCAGGAAAAATTCTTAAAACACGACGGAAGTAAAAATTTTTTAATGAAATAGTATTATTATGATTTTCTTCTCTTAATAACAAACTGGTTATTAGAAAACCGGAAATTACAAAGAAAACATTTACGCCAAGCTGACCATCTCTAAAAAAAGGGAAATATTTAAAAAAAACAGGGAAAGCAGTAAAATTCACATCTAAATGACTTAAAATAACTATAATAATACTAATTGCTCTTAACCCATTTAGACTTGGATAATTTATTTTTTTTGATTGCATAAAAATAAATAAATTAATTATTATAAAAAAAGCCACACATAATTTTACATACAGTGCGGCTTTTTCTTTCTTTATCAAAAAATTTAAGCTTGTGGTGTAGGCCCGCCAAAATTCATTGGGAAAGCCGTAACATCTTCAGTTAAATTTATACTACCATGCATAGACTCAAATTTAGTAATATTATCCTTTAGTGCCAATAATAATCTTTTAGCATGTTGTGGTGTCAGGATAATTCTTGACTTTACTTTTGCTTTAGGAACACCCGGTAATAATCGGACAAAATCAACTATAAATTCTGAGTTAGAATGTGTTATTATAGCTAAATTGGAATAAACTCCTTCTGCTACATCTTCCGACAATTCAATATTTATTTTATTTTCTTCCTGATTCATAAAATTTATATTAATGGGTTTATACTACATTCTTTCCAGAACAGGGTTTTTCTTTGAAGCCATCAGTGCATCATATTCTTCTCTTGAACCTACAATTAAATTATCGTATTCCCTTAAACCTGTTCCGGCAGGAATAAGATGACCAACAATAACATTTTCTTTTAGTCCTAACAGATAATCTTCTTTTGCATTTATTGCTGCTTCATTTAATACCTTTGTAGTTTCCTGGAATGAAGCTGCCGACATAAAACTCTTTGTCTGTAATGAAGCACGGGTAATTCCCTGTAATACCTGACTTGATGTTGCGGGTATTGCATCCCTTGCTTCTACAAGTTTTTTATCTTTTCTCTTGAGAACAGAATTTTCATCTCGCAGTTTTCTTGCACTAATTATTTGTCCTGCTTTAAGCACTTCTGAATCACCGGCATCAGTTATAACTTTTTTACCGAAGATAGAATCGTTTTCAGCCAGGAAGTCAAGCTTATTTACAAGTTCCATTTCAAGGAATCTGGTATCGCCCGGATCTTCAACGTATACTTTACGCATCATCTGTCGTACAATAACTTCAAAATGTTTGTCATTTATCTTAACACCCTGAAGTCGGTAAACTTCCTGTACTTCATTTACTATATATTCCTGAACTTTTGTTGGTCCTTTTATAGCAAGAATATCTGAAGGTGTTACTGCTCCATCAGATAATGGAGTACCGGCTTTAACAAAGTCGTTTTCCTGTGCATGTATTTGCTTAGAAACCGGAATCAGATATCTCTTAACTTCACCTGTTTTTGATTCAATGATTACTTCCCTGTTTCCTCTCTTTATTTTCTTTGAGAAAGAAACTACACCATCAATTTCACTTACAACTGCCGGATCAGACGGATTTCTTGCTTCGAACAATTCCGTTACCCGAGGAAGACCTCCGGTGATGTCACCTGCCTTACCAACTGATCTAGGAATTTTTACAAGGATTTCTCCTGCTGTAATCTTTTCAGTATCATTAACAACTATATGAGAACCTACAGGTATATCATATGTCTTTATAACATCACCATCAGATGAAAGAATATTAATAAACGGATTTTTAGTTTTATCCCTGCTTTCAATGATAACTTTTTCATGGAATCCTGTCTGTTCATCAGATTCTATTCTGAATGTTACATTTTCAATAATATTTTCAAATGATAGTTTACCTGAATATTCAGAAATAATTACAGCATTATAAGGATCCCATTCACAAATAAGGTCTCCTTTTTGTACCGCATCACCATTCTTGAAGAACAGATTTGAAGCATATGGAATATTACCTGTTGCAAGAATTATTTTAGTTTTCTTGTCAATAATTCTCATTTCAGCAGATCGGCCAATTACAACATCATATGTTTTATTTGATGAATTTGTATATTCAACTACTCTTAATTCATCTATTTCTACAATACCATCATATTTCGCTTCAATTCTTGAAGTAATTGCAACATTTGAAGCAGTACCCCCTACGTGGAATGTTCTAAGTGTAAGCTGTGTTCCCGGTTCACCAATTGATTGAGCTGCTATTACACCAACAGCTTCACCTTTCTGAACCATTCTTCCAGTCGCAAGATTACGGCCATAACATTTTGCACAAACACCTTGTTTTGATTCACAAGTTAATACCGAACGAATTTCTACTTCTTCTATTGGTGATTCAGCTATACGTTCACAGATACTTTCTGTAAGTTCATCTCCTGACAAGGCTATTAATTCTCCTGTAAGCGGATGATAAATATCATGTAATGTTACCCTGCCAAGGATTCTGTCATATAAAGTTTCGACAATTTCTTCATTTTTCTTTAATGCTGATATTGTCAAACCTCTCAATGTTCCACAATCTTCTTCTGAAATTATTACATCCTGAGCAACATCAACTAGTCTTCTTGTCAGATATCCGGCATCAGCTGTCTTAAGAGCAGTATCGGCCAGCCCCTTCCTTGCACCGTGAGTTGAGATAAAATATTCAAGTACAGACAACCCTTCTTTAAAGTTTGCAAGAATTGGATTTTCGATAATTTCACCTCCTGTTGCTCCTGATTTTTGTGGTTTTGCCATCAAACCTCTCATTCCGCAAAGCTGACGAATCTGTTCTTTAGATCCTCGGGCTCCGGAATCCAGCATCATGTAAACAGGATTAAATCCCTGATCATCTTCTGCTAATTGTTTTATAACATGTTGTGTTAATTTAGAATTAGTATTTGTCCAGATATCAATTGTTTGATTGTATCTTTCATTATTTGTAATAACACCCATTTCATAATTACTCTTTACTTCTTCTACCTGGGTGTTTGATTCTTCAATTAATTTACTCTTTATTTCAGGTATAATAATATTTCCAAGATTGAATGATAATCCACCTTTATAAGCCATATTAAAACCAAGTTCTTTTATATCATCAAGGAAATTTGCAGTTTTATCTGTACCTGTCTTTTTAAGTATATCCCCAATAATATCTCTTAATGATTTCTTTGTTAACAGCTCATTAATATATCCATATTCAGGTGGTACAACCTGATTAAAAAGTACTCTACCTACAGTTGTTTCAATTAATTTATTAACTAAAACACCGTTTTCGTTTATATTAACTTTTATCTTAATAAAAGCATGCAAATTTACTTTCTTTTCATTGTATGCTATTATTACTTCCTCAGCTGAATAAAAACGAGATCCTTCACCTTTAATCTTAACATTCTCAGTACTTCTTCTTCCTTTTGTCATATAATAAAGTCCAAGTACCATGTCCTGTGACGGTACGGTAACAGGTGCACCATTAGCAGGGTTAAGAATATTATGTGATGCAAGCATTAATAACTGTGCTTCAAGAACGGCAGCATTTCCAAGAGGTAAGTGAACAGCCATCTGGTCACCGTCAAAGTCAGCGTTGAATGCTGTACATACTAATGGATGTAACTGAATAGCCTTACCTTCAATAAGTTTTGGCTGGAAAGCTTGTATACCAAGTCTGTGAAGAGTTGGAGCACGGTTAAGTAATACAGGATGTCCTTTAAGTACATTTTCCAGAATATCCCATACAACAGGATCCTTACGGTCCACAATTTTCTTTGCAGATTTCACTGTTTTTACAATGCCTCTTTCCATCAATTTTCTGATGATAAATGGTTTGTATAATTCTGCAGCCATATCCTTAGGTAATCCGCATTCATGCAGTTTAAGTTCAGGTCCTACGATAATTACAGATCGAGCAGAATAATCAACCCTTTTTCCTAACAGATTCTGACGGAATCGTCCCTGTTTTCCCTTTAAACTATCACTTAATGATTTTAATGGTCTGTTTGAATCAGTTTTTACTGCACTTGCTTTTCTTGAATTATCAAATAAAGAGTCGACAGCTTCCTGCAGCATTCTCTTTTCATTTCTGAGAATTACTTCCGGAGCTTTAATTTCCATCAACCTTTTTAAACGATTATTTCTTATAATAACTCGTCTGTAAAGGTCATTAAGATCTGAAGTTGCAAAACGTCCTCCATCCAAAGGAACCAATGGCCTTAATTCAGGTGGAATAACAGGTACAACCTTAACAATCATCCATTCCGGACGATTTTCAACTCTTGCCTGTGCATCTCTAAAAGCTTCAACAACTCTTAATCTTTTAAGAGCTTCTGTTTTCCTTTGTTGAGATGTTTCTGTATTTGCAGAGTTTCTAAGTTTATATGAAAGATCATCCAAATTCAGTCTTGCTAATAAATCATAGAGAGCTTCTGCTCCCATTTTTGCAATAAACTTGTTTGGATCTGTATCTTCAAGCATCTGGTTTTCTTTTGGAAGATTATCTATTACATTGTAATATTCTTCTTCTGATAGAAAATCCATTACCTGCACACCATCAACTGATTTAATGCCGGGATTTATTACTACATATTTTTCATAATAAATTATGCTATCAAGTTTCTTTGTAGTAAGTCCTAATAATGCACCTATTTTACTAGGTAAAGATCTGAAAAACCATATGTGTACAACAGGAACAACCAATTGAATGTGTCCCATTCTATCCCTTCTTACCTTTTTTTCTGTTACTTCAACTCCACATCTATCACATACGATTCCTTTATATCTTATTCTTTTGTACTTACCGCAATGACATTCCCAGTCCTTTACCGGACCAAAAATTCTTTCACAAAATAAACCATCACGTTCCGGTTTGTAAGTTCTGTAATTTATTGTTTCGGGTTTAAGTACTTCTCCACTTGAACGTTCCAGAACATGTTCCGGAGAGGCCAAGCCAATAACTATTTTGGTGAAGTTACTTTTTATCGAACTATCTTTTTTAAAATTCATATTTTTGAATTACTTAGTTTTCTATGTATATTTTTAAAAAACTTTAATCAAATAAAATGTTTAATCCTAATCCTCTAAGTTCATGTACAAGAACTTTGAATGATTCAGGTATTCCTGCAGGAGGCATATTTTCACCTTTAACAATTGATTCATATGCTTTAGCTCTGCCGGTAACATCATCTGATTTGAAAGTAAGTATTTCCTGGAGAATATTTGCAGCTCCGAAAGCTTCCAGAGCCCAAACTTCCATTTCCCCGAATCGCTGACCACCAAACTGTGCTTTACCACCCAAAGGTTGTTGAGTAATAAGAGAATATGGCCCTATTGATCTTGCATGCATCTTATCGTCAACCATATGTCCTAATTTCAACATATAAATTATTCCTACAGTAGCAGGTTGATCAAATTTTTCGCCTGTTAAACCATCATAAAGATATGTTCTTCCATATCTTGGCAGTCCTGCCTTTTCAATATATTCATCAATCTGGTCCAAAGATGCACCATCAAATATTGGAGATGCAAACTTACACCCGAGTTTTTCTCCGGCCCAAGCAAGTACTGTCTCATATATCTGTCCAAGGTTCATACGTGAAGGCACACCAAGTGGATTCAATACTATATCTACAGGAGTTCCGTCTTCAAGGAAAGGCATATCTTCAAGTCTTACTATTTTAGATACTATACCTTTATTTCCATGTCGTCCTGCCATCTTATCTCCAACAGTCAATTTACGTTTCTTAGCAATGAAAATCTTTGCAAGCTGAATAATACCACTAGGCAAATCATCACCTACAGTTGTATTAAACTTCTTCCTGTTGTATATACCTAGTATTTCTTTCTGCTTGATGTTATAATTATGAAGAAGCTGTTTTACCTGCTCATTCTTTTCCTTATCAGCTACCCACTTATTAGGATTTACTATAGTATAGTCAATTCCCATAAGTAGTTTTTGTGCAAACTTAGTTCCTTTGGGTATTACTACTTCTTTAAAAATATTATAAATATTGTTAGAAGTTTTACCACTAATAAGAACAAACAGTTTATCTACAAGTTTTGCTTTAAGTTCAGCAGCATTCCTGTTATATTCGTCTTCAAGATTTGCAAGAATGTCTTTTTCTTTTGCTTTTAACTTCTTATCTTTAGTAGCTTTGGCAAACAATTTCTTTCCTATTACAATACCCTTTAACGAAGGAGGTGCCTTTAAAGATGCATCTTTAACATCACCAGCCTTATCACCAAAAATAGCTCTTAACAGCTTTTCTTCAGGAGTAGGATCTGTTTCTCCTTTAGGAGTAATTTTTCCTATAAGTATATCACCTGGATTAACTTCTGCCCCGATTCTTATCAATCCATTTTCATCAAGGTTCTTTGTTGCTTCTTCGCTTACATTTGGAATATCTGAAGTTAATTCTTCAACTCCTCTTTTTGTTTCACGAACCTCAAGCATATATTCATCAATGTGTAAAGATGTAAATATATCATCTCTTACAACATTTTCAGAAATTACTATAGCATCTTCAAAGTTATATCCTTTCCATGGCATGAATGCAACCTTCAGATTCCTTCCTAATGCAAGTTCACCTTCGCTTGTTGCATAACCTTCACATAATACCTGATCTTTAACGACCTTGTCTCCTTTTGAAACGATAGGTTTAAGATTTATACATGTACTTTGATTTGTTTTTATAAATTTTGTTAAATTATAAGTAACAAGATCATTGTCAAAACTTATAAGTTTTTCTTCATCTGTCCTTGAATATCTGATTACAATTTTATTAGCATCAACATATTCTACTACACCTTCTCCTTCAGCATTTATAAGTACTCTTGAATCAGAAGCTACGGCTTTTTCAATTCCCGTACCGACTATTGGAGCCTGAGGTCTCATTATTGGAACAGCCTGACGCATCATGTTTGATCCCATCAAAGCACGGTTAGCATCATCATGTTCCAAAAAGGGAATAAGTGATGCAGCTATTGAAGAAATCTGATTTGGAGCTACGTCCATTAAATCGATTTTCTTAGGTTCAACTATTGGAAAATCTCCTTCAAATCTTGCTTTAATTCTTTGTGTAAGGAAATTTCCGTCTGAGTCTATCTCTGTTGTAGCCTGAGCTATAATTTTCTTTTCTTCTTCTTCTGCAGTAAGATATACAGGAGCTTTATCAAAATTAATTTTTCCATCCTCTATCAAACGATATGGTGTTTCGATAAATCCCAGTTCATTTATTTTAGCATATACACATAGTGAAGATATCAATCCAATATTAGGACCTTCCGGAGTTTCGATTGTACAGAGTCTTCCATAGTGTGTATAATGTACGTCTCGTACTTCAAAACCGGCTCTTTCTCTTGATAAACCGCCGGGACCTAATGCAGATAATCTCCTCTTATGTGTTATTTCTGCAAGAGGATTGGTCTGATCCATAAACTGAGACAATTGGTTTGTCCCAAAAAATGAGTTAATAACAGATGAAAGTGCTTTTGCATTTATAAGATCAGCAGGAGTAAAAACTTCATTATCCCTTACATTCATTCTTTCCCTGATTGTTCTGGCCATTCTTGCAAGACCAACTCCAAATTGACTATATAATTGTTCGCCTACATTACGTACCCTTCTGTTACTCAAATGGTCAATATCATCAACACCTGCTTTTGAATTAGAAAGTTCAACAAGATACTTTATAATAAGAATAATATCTTCTTTTGTCAAAACTTTAACATCAATAGGTGTATCAATATTAAGTTTTTTGTTTATTCTATATCTTCCAACTTCACCTAAATCATATCTTTTATCTGAAAAGAATAGTTTTTCAATAATACCCCTTGCAGTTTCTTCATCAGGTGGTTCAGCATTTCTTAATAATCTATAAATAAATTCTACAGCTTCTTTTTCAGAATTTGCAGGATCTTTTTGTAATGTATTGAAAATGATAGAATAATCAGAAGAATTTATGTCATCTCTATGCAAAAGGACATTTTTTACTCCTGATTCAACTATCTGATCAATATGATTATTTTCTAAAATTGTCTCTCTTTCAAGAATAACTTCAGTTCTATCAATTGAAACTACTTCACCGGTATCTTCATCTACAAAATCTTCAACCCATGTTTTTAAAACTCTGGCAGCAAGTTTTCTACCAACAACTTTTTTAAGATTACTCTTATTAACTTTAATTTCTTCTGCAAGATTGAATATTTCCAGAATTTCTTTATCCGTTTCAAATCCTATCGCTCTTAACAGAGTAGTTACCGGGAGTTTTTTCTTTCTATCAATGTATGCATACATTACATTATTTATGTCTGTAGCAAACTCCATCCAGGAACCCTTAAAAGGAATTATTCTAGCGGAATAAAGCAAAGTGCCATTTGCATGCCTTGACTGTCCAAAGAATACTCCGGGTGACCTGTGCAACTGTGAAACAACGACTCTTTCAGCTCCATTAATAACAAAAGTTCCTTTAGGAGTCATATAAGGTATCATTCCAAGATAAACATCCTGGATAATTGTTTCAAAATCCTCATGTTCAGGATCTGTACAATATAATTTTAGTTTTGCTTTCAACGGCAGACTATAAGTTAATCCTCTTTCCAGACATTCTTCAATTGTATATCTGGGTGGATCAACAAAATAATCAATAAATTCAAGTACAAAATTATTTCTTGCATCAGCTATTGGAAAATTTTCACTGAAAACTTTAAATAATCCTTCTTGTTTTCTATTGTCAGATGTAGTCTGTAGTTGAAAAAAATCCTGAAATGATTTTAATTGAATCTCTAAGAAATCAGGATATGAATATTGATTTTTTATTGTCGCAAAACTGATTCTTTCAGGCAATTTTTTTCTGTTCAAAGGTTTTTATGTTTAAATTAATTCAAAAAATAAATTAATTAATATATAATGCAAAAAGTTTAGACCTCATTGTTTAATCATGAAGTCTAAACATAAAATAATTAATAATATGTAAATTATTTTACCTCAACTTCTGCACCAGCAGCTTCTAATTGAGTTTTTATTGATTCAGCTTCTTCTTTACTTACTCCTTCTTTTACTGGTTTTGGAGCACCATCAACTAATTCTTTTGATTCTTTTAATCCTAAATTAGTTAATTCTTTTACTAATTTTACAACTGCTAATTTTGACTGACCTCCAAATTTAAGGATAACGTCAAATTTAGTTTTTTCTTCTGCTGCCGGAGCTTCGCCAGCACCTGCACCAGCACCTGCTGCTACTACTGTTGCTGCTGCTGCTGGTTCAATACCATATTCTTCTTTTAGTATTTTTGCTAATTCATTAACTTCTTTAACAGTTAAGTTTACCAACTGTTCTGCAAAAGCTTTTAAGTCTGCCATCTTATTAATATTTATTTATTGTTTATTACTGTTTTAAAATAAAATTTTTATTCTGATTTTTCTGATAATGTCTTAACAATACCGGATAATTTATTTCCTCCTGATTGTAATGCTGAAATAACATTCTTAGCAGGTGATTGTAATAATCCGATAATATCTCCGATAAGTTCTTTCTTGCCTTTGATGCTTACTAACGAGTCAAGCTGATTATCTCCAACATAGCAACATTCCTGTACAAAAGCTCCCTTTAATATTGGTTTTTTATTTTTCTTTCTGAATTCTTTAATAACTTTTGCAGGATCATTCAGACTTTCGGAAAACATCAAAGATGTATTTCCTTTCAATATGGGATACAATGCGGAATAAACTTCATCTCCACCTATTCTATCTAATGCTTTTTTAAGTAATGTATTCTTAACTACCTTTAATTTTACATTCTTCTTAAAACAAAGCCTTCTTAGAGTTGATGTTTTTTCAACTGTTAAGTCCCCTATATCAGCAATATAAAAATTATTAAATTTCTTTAAATCTTCTGTTAAAGTATCAATGAATTGACTCTTTTCTTCTTTTTTCATTTTATTTTCTTCCTTTCAAATTACATTGAGTTACATAGAAACGGATTTCGGTTCAATTTTTATTCCAGGGCTCATTGTACTTGACATATAAATACTTTTTACATATGTACCCTTTGCCGATGATGGTTTTAATTTGATAATTGTCTGTATAAATTCTCTTGCATTTTCAAATATTTTTTGACCATCAAAAGAAGCTTTTCCTACAGATGAATGAATTATTCCGGATTTATCAACTTTAAAATCAATTTTTCCACCCTTCACTTCTTTTACAGCTGCAGCAACATCCATTGTTACTGTACCTGATTTTGGGTTTGGCATCAATCCTCTTGGTCCAAGAATCTTTCCTAATTGTCCAACCTTGGGCATTATACTTGGCATAGTTATTACTACATCAAAATCTACCCATCCTCCTTTAATTTTATCTACGTATTCTTCCATTCCTACATAATCAGCACCGGCATCCTGAGCTTCCTGTACCTTATCCGGTGTACAAAGTACAAGCACTCTTACCTTTTTACCGGTTCCATGTGGCAATGTAACTATTCCCCTGACCATCTGATTTGCTTTTCTCGGATCAACTCCAAGTCTAACATCGAGGTCAACGGAAGCATCAAATTTCGTATAACTGATATGCTTAACCAGTTCAGAAGCTTCTGATAAAGAATAAAACTTTTCTTTATCTACCTTCTTTATTACTTCCTTCCTCTTTTTTGTTAAAGTAGCCATTTTTTATTTAAATTTATTTATTATTATTTTTTAGCGGGTGGCTCTCCGTTTACATTTATACCCATACTTCTTGCTGTACCTGCAACCATCATCATTGCTGATTCAATAGAGAATGCATTCATATCAACTATCTTATTTTCTGCAATTTCTTTTATCTGATCCCAGGTAACTGCTCCAATTTTATTTCTATTAGGTTCTTTTGATCCGGATTTTACCTTTAATGTTTCAAGAAGCTGTACTGCAACAGGTGGCTGCTTTACAATAAAATCAAATGATTTATCTTTATATACTGTAATAATTACAGGTAACACTTTTCCTGCCTGTGCTTGAGTTCTTGCATTAAACTGTTTGCAAAAATCCATTATATTTACACCCTTGGCTCCTAATGCAGGACCTATCGGTGGTGAAGGATTTGCTGCTCCCCCTTTTATCTGTAACTTTATTAAAGCTCCAACTTCTTTTGCCATCTTTACTATTAATTATTATGATTCTTTTTGTACTTGCATGTAACTTAATTCAAGCGGTGTTTTTCGCCCGAAAATCTTTACTATAACCTTCAATTTTTTCTTTTCTTCATTTATTTCCTCTATAACTCCACTGAAATTATTGAATGGTCCATCTGTAACTATAACTGTTTCACCTACTATAAATGGATTTGAAAGTTCTTCAGTCCTCTGAGATAATTCATCTACTCTGCCCAATATTCTATTAACTTCTGATATTCGTAGAGGTGCAGGTTCATCTTTTGACCCTAAAAAGCCTAAAACACCTGGTATATTTTTTATAATATGCGTTATTTCACCTACTAATGCTGCTTCAACTAATATATATCCAGGGAAAAAATTCCTTTCTGTGCTTATTTTTTTCCCTTTCCTTATTTGATATACTTTTTCAGTAGGAATCAATACCTGCGAAACATAATCAGTTAGACCCAATCTTTTTATTTCATTTTCGATATAAGTCTTTACTTTTCGTTCAGCTCCACTTATAGCCCTTACTACATACCAGTATTTTACAATTTCGCTCATGTTAACGTTTCTGAAAATTAAACTAAACTATAAACTAATCGCATTAAACTACTAAATGACATATCCATCAAATAGATGATTAATGCAATTATAAGCGAAGCTACAGAAACCACAATAGCACTGCTTTGTAAATCCTTCCAAGTAGGCCATGAAACTTTATGAAAAAGTTCATCAAATGAATCCTTTATATATGCTTTTATAGCTTTCATATTTTATTTTATTGCACGGGTGGAGAGACTCGAACTCCCGACAAATGGTTTTGGAGACCACTACTCTACCAAACTGAGCTACACCCGTTTATTAAAAACAAATAAAGGTGCAGCTCAATACACCTTTATTTGTTATTATTTATATCATTCAATAATTTCAACAACTTGTCCGGCGCCTATTGTTCGGCCTCCTTCTCTGATAGCAAATCTCAATCCCTTGTTCATTGCTACCTGATGAATTAATTTAACTGTGATAGTAACATTATCTCCCGGCATAATCATTTCCATACCATCTGGTAATGTAACTTCTCCTGTAACGTCAGTTGTTCTGAAATAGAATTGTGGTCTATATTTGTTATGGAATGGTGTATGTCTTCCACCTTCTTCTTTTTTCAATACATAACATTCTGCTTTGAAATCTGTATGAGGAGTTATTGATCCTGGTTTTGCAACCACCATTCCTCTTTTTATTTCATTTTTGTCTATTCCTCTTAAAAGAAGACCTACGTTATCACCTGCTTCTCCTCTGTCAAGAATCTTTCTGAACATTTCAACACCTGTTACAACTGATTTAAGTTTTTCAGCTCCTAAACCAATAATATCAACTGCTTCACCACTATTTATTACTCCCTGTTCAATTTTACCTGTTGCAACAGTTCCTCTTCCTGTAATAGAAAATACATCTTCAACCGGCATTAAGAATGGTTTATCAACTTCTCTTACAGGTATAGGAATAAATTTATCTACGGCATCCATGAGTTCTTCAATCTTTGCTACCCACTGTGGTTCACCATTCAAACCACCAAGAGCAGATCCTCTGATTATTGGAATATTATTTCCATCAAAACTATAGAAAGTAAGAAGATCTCTGATTTCCATTTCTACTAAATCAAGAATTTCGGGATCATCAACCATGTCAACTTTATTCATGAAAACAACGATCTGAGGAACACCTACCTGTCGTGCTAAAAGAATATGTTCTCTTGTCTGTGGCATTGGACCATCAGTTGCAGCTACTACAAGAATTGCACCATCCATTTGTGCAGCTCCAGTAACCATGTTCTTTACATAGTCAGCGTGACCCGGACAATCTACGTGTGCATAATGTCTGTTTTCAGTAGAATATTCTACGTGTGCTGTATTAATTGTAATACCTCTTTCTTTTTCTTCAGGTGCATTATCAATTGAATCGAAACTTCTAACTTCTGATAGACCTTTTTTTGACAATATTGTTGTTATTGCTGCAGTCAATGTAGTTTTACCATGGTCAACATGACCTATTGTTCCAATATTTACATGTGGTTTGGAACGATCAAATTTTTCTTTTGCCATATTAAGTATGAGTTTTAATTTTAAACTATTTTAGATTCAAATTTACTTTTAATTTAATACTTTTCATTTATGGTGAGCCAATGACGGGATTTGAACCCGTTACCTCGTCCTTACCAAGGACGCGCTCTACCAACTGAGCTACATCGGCAGCTTTTTGAGCGGGAAACGGGGCTCGAACCCGCCACCTACAGCTTGGAAGGCTGTCGCTCTACCAAATGAGCTATTCCCGCCTATTAAAATTTTGAATTTTTAGCCTTTTTACCCTAACTATCCTTAAACTCAAGACTTAAAACTCAAAAATTATTTTATGGGGAGAGGTGGATTCGAACCACCGTAGGCAACCGCCAACAGATTTACAGTCTGTCCCATTTGACCGCTCTGGTATCTCCCCTTTTTAAATAACTTAGAGCCGATGGAGGGATTCGAACCCCCGACCAGCTGATTACAAATCAGCTGCTCTGGCCAACTGAGCTACATCGGCTTAAATTCTTTCTTTTTCGAAAGGGACTGCAAAGGTAGAAACTATTTTTTAATTACAAAATAATTTTTCTTTATTTTTTAAAAATAATTTCTACCATCGCAAATAATATCATGTATATCAATATTATAACTTAATTAAATACCTTTGATTTTTTCTTTTCTTTTTATTAATTGCTTACTTAGTGCTTCTAATGCAAGATCTGTTGATTCTTCAAAAGTCTTAGCCTGCTTCTTTACAAACAGATCATTCCCCGGAATTAATAATTTTATTTCCGCAACTTTATTTTCAGTAGTAGTAGTATTTTCTAATTTTAATATTACTTCACTTCCTAATATCCCATCATATTTTTTTATGAGTTTAGATATTCTTTCTTTTATAAATAATTCCAGTTTTGAGTCAGCATCAAAATGAATTGAACTTATTGTAATATTCATAAATCACCTCCTGTTTATTTATTACATCCTA
>JAUZOY010000370.1 GCA_030706235.1 Bacteroidota bacterium
ATCATTCAATATTATCAAAATGTTATTGAAGAATTAGTCAGATTCCAGATCGAATTCTCTAAGGATATAGATTATAGTGTATCATATCCACGAGACAAATTTGACAAGCAATCTATGATGTGGGATCTGAACTATTTCAAATACTATTTTCTTAAACTTGGAGAAATAAAGTTTGATGAGCAAAGTCTCGAAAATGATTTCAATAAATTTACTGATTTTCTTCTTAATGAAAATCATGACTATTTCTTATACAGAGATTTTCAGTCAAGAAACATAATGATCTTTGAAAACAAACCCTATTTTATAGATTACCAGGGAGGGCGCAAAGGCGCACTGCAATATGACATTGCTTCATTAATTTTTGATGCTAAAGCAAATATTCCTACCATTTTAAAAACACAACTTCTTGAATATTACATAGAGTGCCTTGGGAAATACACAATAGTCGACAAAGCTAAATTCATTAATTATTATTACGGGTATTGTTTGTTGAGAATAATGCAGGCAATGGGAGCTTATGGTTACAGAGGTTTTTATGAAAAAAAAGAACATTTTCTAACTAGCATTCCTTTTGCTGTAAACAATCTTAATAACATACTTAAAAATAATCATCCTGCAGTTGAACTCCCGGAACTAGATAATTGCTGGAATCAGATTATACAATCCACCCATCTGCGTGATATCGTAAAATCTGTAACCAACCTTAATGTTCATATTCAAAGCTTCTCATACAGAAAAGGTATTCCTGTTGATGAATTCGGTAACGGAGGTGGTTTTGTTTTCGATTGCAGATTTATTAAAAATCCCGGATTATTTCAGGAATATAAAAACCTGACGGGCAATGATTTCGAAGTAATTGATTTCCTAAATAAAGAAGCTGAAACTGATGAATTCCTGGAAAATATTTATTCAATAATTGATAAAGCTGTTGAAAAATACAAACAGAAAAATTATAATCATCTGATGGTTTCATTCGGCTGTACCGGCGGTCAGCACAGATCCGTTCATTGTGCCAATATGCTTTACAGGCATCTCCATAAACAAAATGATATTAATGTTTTTCTAAAACACCGCGAAATATAATCAATATTTCTCTCTCCTCTAATACTGGATAATAACAGGGAAATTTTTATTCTGCTAAGAAATTATAGTGAGTCTTTTATAAATCTTTGAGTTAATCTGCGCTATACTTTGGATTACTTTGCTATTAAGATATTGTGATTTAATTTTCAATTTTATCTTTCAAACTATTCAGAAGTTTCTTCAACCCTTCACATAGTTTGATTTCAGGATTGTAACCAAGGTATTTTTGTGTTCTGGAAATATCTGCAAGTGAATTTTCAATTTCACCTTTCCTTTTCCCTTTGTATATAGGGTTTATATTACTTCCAGTTAATTCTTTAAGGGTTTTGAAAAGATTGTTAACTGAATAATTTTCACCTACTGCCACATTAAATACTTTCCCGGAAATGCCATTAATATTTGCAAATATGGCTTTAATATTTGCTTGAACAGCATTTTCTACAAATGTAAAATCTCTTGATTGATTTCCATCACCAAAAATTAAGGGCGAAACACTATTTTTCATAGCATCAATAAACAATGGAACTACCGCTGCATAAGGTCCTTTAGGACTCTGTCTAGGACCAAATACATTGAAATATCTCAATCCTATTATTTCCATACCATAAATCCTTGCAAACACCCCGGCATAAAGTTCATTCACAAGTTTTGATACTGCATACGGGGAAAGTGGATTCCCAATGTTTTCTTCTATCTTTGGAAGAGTTTCATTATCCCCATATACTGAAGAAGAACTTGCATATATTACTCTTCTGATTTTTTTATCCTTTGCCGCCTGCAATATATTCAGAAATCCTGTTACATTTGATTCGTTAGTACCAATTGGATTTTCAACAGAACGTGAAACAGAACCA
>JAUZOY010000371.1 GCA_030706235.1 Bacteroidota bacterium
GCATGTGTAGAAGAAAGTTACAATTGGGATAGATTGAGTATTGGTGATTTAGTTAACATCATTCATCCAATTTTAGGGATTAAAGTACAAGCGAAAATTAGTCAAATTGATTATGATTTTGAAGGTGAAACAATTCAAGTTGGAATTACCAATGCAACAAGATTATTATCTGATGAACAAAAATTCATTGAAAGTTTATATAATAGTAATCGCACTTCTACTGATTATAATAATCGTAAAATAGATTGGCAAAAAACATCCTATAATTTTAATTCTCGTAATGACCGTATTAGTGAAACACCTATAGATCCTACATTCAATAATGATGTTACAGATATTACTCATACAAAGAATGATGATGGTTCAGTAACTTTAACAGTTAATTGGAATTATCCTACTGATATAACGGTTAATGAAAACAATATTGATGGATTTAATATTTATCTATATGCAAGTAATAAAGTAGAATCTATTACACTAGGCTCAATGGGTGGAAATAATGAGTCCATTATAAATATGAATGCAGATGCAAGAAAATGCACCATACCTAGCGTTCCTGCTAACTTGTATTATTATGTTGGTGTTCAAGCATATAGAGATGTAGATAATGATATTAATTCTAATGGGATCATTCTATCTAATATTGTAAAGTCAACATATACAAATTGTTATCCTTACCAACCTGAAACGACTGTTGATGTTCAAGGAAAATTAAATGGAATTAGGTACACGACTAGTGATACTGAGCCAACTGAACCACCTCCACAAATAAATGATGAGTGGACTGATACTACTACACATACCAAAAAAATTTATACATCTACTGGTTGGCAAGTTATAAATACAGACACAGCAGCAACGCTAGGAGGATATGAAGCATCTGCAACTATTACTCCTTCCACTATTCCTATAAGGGATTCAAGTGGTAATATTCCTGGTAGTATTACAGGAAGTTCGCAATATCTAAATGGTAAATCGGATACTGATTTTGCACAATTAACAAATGGAAAAGTTAGTACCACTATTTTACCTATTAATTACACATTCGGAAATTACACCGGCGATGGTACAGGTTATCGTAAAATAACACTTGGATTCACGCCACGAATTGTCAGAATTTATACAACGAACACTTCGGATATCAGTGTTTATATCAATTCAACTTCTGGTGGCTATAAACTAAATACAAGTACTAGTAGTGTAGTATTAGTTGGTTTGTCGGATGGAACACCTTATTCTCAATTTGGCAAATTAACAACTAATGGATTTCTTGTGGCACAGGATATCAATCTATATTCTAATAAAAATGGAATTTTATACTACTATGAAGCATTTTTATAAAATAATTTAATATAAAGGAGTGTGATAAATGTGGCAATAGAGCAACCATTTACTGATCCAATAATCACACAGAAGCGTGGAAAGGATTTACCATATCTTACTATATTAGAAGAAATATATGTTGACAGCAACGGGAAGGCTTTGCTTACAGAAATACCGTACAAATATGATAGAGTCCAAATTTTAGAACAAACGGGCGGTGCTGGAGATGTAGATAGCGTTGATGGTGGTTCATTTACAGATTCAACTACATCTGGTTCTGAAACTATTATTTTTCCAACCATGTATGAAATTGATTCTGGTAGTCCTGCTAATAATCAATACATTGTCGATTATGTTCAAGGGGTTTTAACATTCAATGCTAGTCAAGTTGGTGCTAAATTTTTATGCAAGTTTACGGGAACAGGATTTCACTACTTCCCATCTAGTAGAATATATTATAAGCAAAATCTTGATGGAAGTATTGAGACAATAAAACAAGTCCTTGACTCAAGTATGACAACAATCAATAACATTCAAAATGCAATGGATAATGC
>JAUZOY010000372.1 GCA_030706235.1 Bacteroidota bacterium
AATTGAAGTTATTAACGGCCTTGTTTATCCTAATGTATTTACTCCAAACAGTGACGGACATAATGATTACTTCCAGATAAAGGCCAGTGGTATGGTAGAATTCCATCTGCAAATTTTTGATCGTTGGGGCGTGTTAGTATTTGAATCAAATGATCCGGATATCGGTTGGGATGGAAAGAGTATTGCAAGTGTTGATTGTGCTCAGGGAACATACTTCTATGTATTAAAAGCCCATACTTTAAATAAATCATATGATCATTCAGGTTTTGTGACTTTGATAAGGTGACAAAGAAATAGATGCTTAAACCTCACTTCTCTCACTGAAAACATAACATAAAATAAATTCTAAAAACTCAAAACCACCAGGTGGTAGTTTTTCTTTCCTTTCTGAATAAGGATAAACTTATCGTTTATAATATCGTCAGATTTGATGAGGTATGATTCATTAACTTTATTTTTATTTATACTTACAGCTCCACTCATAAGCATTCTTTTTGCTTCACCTTTTGATGGAAAACTTCCTGTTTTTTCTGTAAGGAAATCAACTATACCTATACCATTAATAATATCAGATTGTTTAACGGAAGATTGAGGTACTCCTTCAAATACAGAAAGAAAATCCTGTTCATTAAGGCTTTTCAGACTATCTGCAGTTCCTTTTCCAAAAAGGATTTCAGAAGCTTCGACAGCCATTTTATAATCTTCTTCAGAGTGTACTCTGATGGTAATATCTTTGGCAAGTTCTTTCTGAAGAATTCTCAGATGTGGAGCTTCATTATGTTGTCTTTCCAGATCCTCAATAGTATTCCTGTCAAAAAGAGTAAATATTCTTATAAATGCTGATGCATCAGCATCTGAACAATTTAACCAGAATTGGTAGAATTTATAAGGACTGGTCATATTCCTGTCAAGCCATATATTTTGACCTTCAGATTTGCCGAATTTAGTACCATCTGCTTTTGTAATTAACGGACAGGTTAATGCAAAAGCTTCTCCATTTGCTTTTCTTCGTATTAGTTCAGTACCTGCGGTAATATTGCCCCATTGATCTGAACCACCCATCTGAAGACTTATATTTTTATGCTTATTGAGCCAGTAGAAATCATACCCCTGTAATAGCTGGTAGCTGAATTCAGTAAAAGAAATACCTGTTTCCATGCGTTTTTTTACAGATTCTTTTGCCATCATGTAATTTACAGTTAGATGCTTGCCTACATCTCTCAGAAAATCAAGAAAATGAATATCCTTAAACCAGTCATAATTATTGACTATTTCGGCAGCATTAGCTCCATTTTCAAAATCAAGAAATTTTGAAAGTTGTTTTTTTATCTTTTCCTGGTTATATCTTAAAGTTTCTTCTGACAATAAATTTCTTTCTTCACTTTTACCTGAGGGATCACCAATCATACCTGTGGCACCTCCTACCAATGCAAAAGGTTTATGGCCTGCTTTCTGAAAATGTACCAATAGCATAATAGTTACCAGATTGCCTATCGTTAATGAAGCTGCAGTAGGATCAAAACCAACATAACCTGCAATCATTCCTTTTTTCAATTCTTCTTCTGTTCCGGGCATAATATCATGTAACATGCCTCTCCATTTCAATTCTTCTACAAAATTTACCTGCATACTTTTGTTAATAAATAATTACAAATTTTCTGCAAAAATAATTCTTTAATTTTTAATAAGTATGCATAATATTGTAATAATATTACAATGGTGAAAAAACTATTCTTGTGAAAAATGGTGAATGTATATAATTGTAAATGATAAGAAAAACCTGACAAGAAAAATAATTGTCAGGTTTTAATAAGATGTCAATTTTAAAAATGAGATAATTATTAACTATTAAGCATTACCGGCATAACCAG
>JAUZOY010000373.1 GCA_030706235.1 Bacteroidota bacterium
CATAATTGAAAGAAGATTAAATAATGAAAAAAATAATCAAAAAATACGTATCGGATAAATTTTTGAGATTTGTAATAGTAGGATCAATAAATACTATACTCAATTATGGTATATTTTTTGCGTGTTTAAAGTTTCTGCTTATTGATTATAGGATTGCAGGAGTGTTCGGTTTTTTATCAGGAGCTGTAAGCGGTTTTCTTTTGAATCGCAAATGGACATTTAAAAGCAATGTAAGATTATCCTCTGGTAGTCTTAAATATTTTTTAGTACAGCTATTTTGCCTTTGTATTCACACCTGTACAATTATTGTTGCAACAGAAATATTTAAAGTCCCACAGGTATTCTCTCAATTAGTGGGAATATGCATTACCACATTTATAAACTATGAACTAATCAGAAAATTTGTATTCCCAGAGAATGTGGATACTGAAAACTGCTGTCTTAATAGCGAACTGTAGGATAGCTTATATATCAAAACTGGTTAAGCCAGCCGGAAAAAGTAGTTAAGGCTTTATGGATATTATTAATATCTCCCGTATAACCAATCCTAAGATAACCTTCCATTTCTAATACTGAACCAGGAAGGAACATGACTCCGGTTTCCTTTTGTAATCGAAGACAAAGTTCCGCGGAAGTCATATTTAAATCAAATTTCAAAAAAGCTGTTGTGCCTCCGGTAGGTTTTATATAGTCAATATGCTTTTCTCCCATTACCCATTCATCGAGCATTTTTGCGTTAGTTCTGCAAATTTTGATGTTCCTTTTCACAATTTTATCTTTATTTTCTAAAGCAATGCTGGCAAGATAGTCATTAATCCTACCTATGCTTATTACATGATAATTGCGTTGATGATTGATTTTTTCAATAAAATCAGTTGGTCCAACAACCCATCCTAAACGTAAACCCGGTAATGAGAATGTTTTAGACATGCTTCCTGTTGAAATAGCTTTATCATAAAGATCAAAAACAGAAGTAGTAAAGTTTTCCCCTTCATGTGTAAGCCCTCTATAAGCCTCATCACACAAGAGATAAGCATCACATTCTTTTGCTATGTTCACTATTTCTTTAAGGAATTCTTCACTCATAACAGAGCCGGTTGGATTGTTTGGATTGTTTATACAGATAAGTTTGGTATCAGGTGTTGCATTTCTTCTAATCTCATCAAGATCGGGAAGCCAGTTTCTTTCTTCTTTTAGATATAATGTCGTAACATTCGCACCGATTGATTCGGGAATTGAGTAATGCTGCTGATAAATAGGCAGAATAGTGATAACTTTGTCACCTTGTTCGACTAATGTGAGCATGGTTAAGGCATTTGCCCCAATTGCACCATGTGTAATAGAAATATTGTTATCTTCTGCCGTATTATAAAGTCCTGAAATTAGATTTCTAAGGCGAGAACTACCAAAAATATCGCCATATCCCATTTTCATATTTTTAATTTCATTAATAATTTCGTCTGAATTACCAGAAAGTTCCAGCAATTCATCTATTGTAAGTGTCCCGACACAAGTTTCTGTCAGGTTATAGGTACAATCTTTTTCATACCTGTTTATCCAGGTTTCAACGCCAAAATCTTTTATTTTCATATAAAATTCACTCTCGGAATAAGGCTATTTGCCAACTTGTGAATTATTATAAAACAAATCGATCTTGAACGCTTTAAAAATCAGAACCTGCTGTACTAATACAGAAAATAAAGCATTGGCATTTTAAAGCAATTATTTACGTCCTGACTTTTCCATTTTTGTTTCAGCAATATTAATATTCTCAATACCATCAACTAGTGCATCAGGATTAAAGGAAATACTATCGATCCCCTGTTCGACCAAAAACTGTGCAAATTCAGGAAAATCACTGGG
>JAUZOY010000374.1 GCA_030706235.1 Bacteroidota bacterium
ATATCTGTAAAGATTAAGATTGCTCGATTCATCTATATTAATACCTTTTGATCGAAAATAATCAAGTGGTATTAATGAAGCTGTCTCTGGATTTTCAGGGTTTGCTTTAAAAAAATGTTTACTTCCTATGCTATCTAATTCACTTACAAATGATAATAAAAGAGCAACGGTTAATACAAAAAGTTTTATTGGCTTTAAAATACTAATCATCTTACAAAGTAAAGAAAAATTCTTTAATTTGCAAAATTTAAGTTTTCAAAAGTTTTAAACAATACTTCAACAGAATATTAACAACATTTCAACAATTGAACCACACATTCAACATGATGAGTATGCGGAAACATATCTACAGGTTGTACTATATTTACTTTGTATTTATCTGATAATAAAGATATATCCCTTGCCTGAGTTGCAGGATTACAACTTACATAAACTATTTTTTCAGGTTCAATTTTCAATATCTGGTTAATAACTTTCTCATGCATACCTGCTCTTGGCGGATCTGTTATAATTACATCCGGTTTATCATTGACAGCAATGAATTCATCATTAAGAACTTTTACCATATCTCCTGCATAGAAGTATGTGTTTTTTATGTTATTAATCCTTGAATTCTCAATTGCATCAATTATTGCCGGTTCTACATATTCAATCCCTACTACTTTCTTTGCATTTCCGGCTACAAAATTTGCTATCGTTCCTGTCCCGGTATATAGGTCATATACGACTTCCTTGCCTGTTAATTCTGCAAATTTCTTTACCACACTGAAAAGATTGAATGCCTGTTTTGAGTTTGTTTGAAAAAAAGAATTAGGACCAATTTTAAAGGATAGATCTCCGGTTTTTTCAATAATATAAGGATTCCCTTTATAAAGTTGTATCCCGAGATCTGTTATTATACTGTTTTTCTTCTCATTGACAACATACATAAGGGAAGTAACTTCAGGAAATTTTTCAGTTATAAATGACATAAGACCTTCAATTTTTTCTTCATCATTACCATTGAATGAAACAATTACCATAGTTTCTCCAGTTGATGACGTACGGATCTGCATATTCCGCAGTAATCCTGTTTGCTGTTTTATATTGAAAAAAGAAAGCCCATTCTTTAAAGCATATTCTTTTACTGCAATTCTGATCGAGTTCGATGGTTCTCTCTGCAGAAAACATTTCTGAATATCAATCACTTTATAGTATACTCCCGGAATATGAAATCCTATTGCATTTAATTCATCAGGTTGAATTTCAGAATAATATTCCTCATTTGTAAGATATCTTTTATCAGAAAAAGTAAATTCAAGTTTATTTCTGTAATAATAAATATCTTCTGATGCCAAAATGTCATTTATTTTTGGTATATCAAATTTTCCTATTCTTGTGAAATTATCTTCAACTTGTTTTTGTTTATAATAAAGTTGTTGTTCATATTTAAGATTTTGCCATTTACATCCCCCGCAGGTTTCAAAATGAGAGCATATTGGGTCTGTCCTTTTGTCAGAATATTTATGAATTTTAACTACCCTACCCTCCATAAAAGATTTCTTTTTTTTATAGACCTGCAAATCAACAATATCTCCCGGAATAGCGTATTTGGTAAAAACAACAATGTCATTGTATCTTCCGACTGATACTCCTTCAGAACCTATATCGGTAATTTCCAGACTTTCTAATAATGGTAAATTCTTCATTCTATATGTGATATAATACGTTTAACAGTTGAAAACTGACAAATAGACATTTTTACTATTTGGCATAAAAATTGAATAATTATCAGCAAAGTTACAAAATGTAAAACTAATTATAATGTTAAACTAAAATATAGGAGGAAATTAAAATGAAAATA
>JAUZOY010000375.1 GCA_030706235.1 Bacteroidota bacterium
ATTGTCATATTGGATATTTAATATATCGTTATATGTACCATATTCAAAATCTATCGGGTTCTCAATCTTAATCATTCTTCCATTTTCATAATAATACTTTTCAACCTTAATCTCTTGCCGCCTATTGACCTTTACTGTTCCGTACAGTTGGTCTTTACTTATTAACTCGGTAATCTGTATATAGCTTAAAGTTTTCTCATTGCTATAAGGATTATTTCCTTCAAAGCAAAACAAGTTTATACTTTCATCAAAATACAAAATAAATGATTCTAACTTTCCATTTTTTATATATATAAGTTTATCATAGGAATCAAATCCATATGAAAATATTGCTTTTCCCTTATCAGTATCCCTACCTTTGGCTTTAAAGCCTCTTTGAAAATAAAGCGGCATAATACTGTATTTCTCATCGTCTGAGTATTCATATCTTTTAATATTGCTTAATACTTTTTCAAATTGATTGTATTTATCTATGTATTCACTAAAATATTCTAATATTCTCGACATTATAGTCCCCCGTATCACTTAATTAGCATTCTCCTACAGATAATGGAAGTCTAATTATACCTCTTATTTTCTTCTATCTTTATCTTCAAATTTAGGCAATTCATCCTCGAAATCACAAGCTGCAATTACCTGAAATCCATTATTCCGAAGGTCATGCATAAGTTTTATTATCCCTTTTACATACTCATCTCTAGCTATGCCTTCAATTGGTTCAAGGTCTAAAAAGAATTTCCAATACAAAAAATTATCATCATCAACCATTCCCCATGGAGGCTTAGCAGCTTTATTCAATATAACGTCAATTTCTCCCCATGCGGCTATATTAGTGCCTTTTTCGTTTTTAGATTTGAATTCTTCAATAAGAATTTCTAATTCTCTATGATCAATATCCTTATTAACAAATATCTTGCAATAATAATTCTGATTATTTATCATAAAACCTCACAAAAAAGCTATGATCATAGGTAAATTGTATTATTTAACAATACTGTCGTCAAGTGTATGCACCATCATCAAAACACGCCGCAAATTCCGCATAACAATTCAAATTCAAGGGGATGCTTATTCTGATGAAAAATGATAGTACCGATTCCAAGGTTGGTATATTTAAATAAAGTAGAAATGAGGTGTTCCGAGATGACAAATGACAAAACTAATCCCAAAGTTGATGAATTTTTAAGCGGAGCGAAAAAGTGGCAGGAGGAAATGAAAAAATTGAGAATGATCCTCCTTGACCTTCCGCTTTCCGAAGAATTGAAATGGGGCAAGCCTTGTTACACCTTCCAGGGAAGTAACATTGTGATCATACATGGATTTAAGGAATACTGCGCGCTTCTGTTTATAAAAGGCGCCTTACTGAGAGATCCCAACGGTATACTGATCCAACAGACGGAGAATGTACAGGCGGGCCGCCAGATTCGTTTCAAAAGTGTTCAAGAAATTATCGAGATGGAATCCATCTTGAAAGCCTATGTTATGGAAGCCATTGAAGCGGAAAAGGCCGGTTTGGATGTGGATTTTAAAAAGAATACGGAATTTAGCATTCCCGAAGAGTTTCAAAATAAACTGGATGAAATCCCTGCCTTGAAAACCGCATTTTATAAATTGACGCCGGGTCGGCAAAGAGGATACCTTATTTATTTTTCTGCGCCCAAGCAATCCAAAACCCGAGAGTCAAGGGTCGAAAAATATTTGCAGCAAATCCTCAATGGAAAGGGATTAGATGATTAATATATTCAATATTTCATTTGGTTTTTTGGACTATTATAAAATATTCTCCTGTTTGGGCAGAGTCTATCGACAAGTAGTATGTCTTCCCCGCAGTCAAATAAAATCG
>JAUZOY010000376.1 GCA_030706235.1 Bacteroidota bacterium
CATCCCTTTTATAATCTAATGCTAACCCTCTATAAAAATACCTTCTCAATTTCAGTAAGCCCAATTAAATACAAGTGTTCATCATTTCCTGCCAGATTAATTAATTCACTGTTAAATCCTGATTTTGAAAACAAATAGTAATAAGGTTGAGCTGCTCCTGTTCTCTTTATTTTACTTTTCAGGTGTTCCAGGTCACTTATCCCCATTTTTGTACTTTGCCACTTACATTCACCAATAATACTTACTTCTCTGTCTCCAAAAGCCATAATATCAATTTCACAACCTTTTTCCCACCAGCGGCCAATCTTTCTGAACCGGAAAGGTAAATCCCCCTTGGTATTCTTCTTCCTTAAACACTGTATGCAGACATTTTCAAATGCCTTGGAAGAATAAGAGTCAATAAAAGGTTTGACCGAGTATTCAAATACTCCGTCCACGTCACCGGCTTCAAGTTCAGATAGATTGGGGAATATAAACCTATACCAGAAGCTGAAGAAATTATCTACAATATTATATAGTCCTCGCTGCACATTTGCTGTTGATTTAATTCCATCTGTTATTGGAAATTCTCGGCTAAGAATATTCAAATCCATCAGATTCCTGAGATAAACACTAATTTTGGCTCTGTCTATCTGGGTTTTCTGAAATATATCGTTAAGTTTGGTATTTCCCATTGCAATAGTAGTAATCAACGTATTATAGACACTTGTTTCACGGAGTTCCTGCCTCATCAGGAATTCAACTTCATTATACAGAACACTTCCTCTTGTAAGGATATTACTTTTGATATTCTCTTCAATACTTAAATTTCCGTCAAATTGCTTCAGATAATGTGGAATACCTCCCAAAATTGAATACGCCAGTATTTTGTCCTTAAAATCAAAATCCGGAAAAAACTTTACCGCATCACCAAAATCCATTTGATTCATCTTGAGGATTCCTGTTGCTCTCCCGTACATAGGATTCTTTTCTGCAAGTATCTCTTTTTCAATAAAGCTCATAGCTGAACCGCACAATATT
This sequence comes from Bacteroidota bacterium, assembly GCA_030706235.1. Taxonomy (GTDB): domain Bacteria; phylum Bacteroidota; class Bacteroidia; order Bacteroidales; family GWE2-29-8; genus JAUZOY01. The sequence goes on from JAUZOY010000376.1 coordinate 1,021, forward strand.
ATCATTACATCTTCACGGATCAGCAATTCATCCCATAAGTTCTGAATTAACGAAGGAATAGAACTATTAGCATGAACCATATACGGAAACTCATCAATAACAATCAGCTTTTTGCCCTGCTGCGGCAGCTCAGTTACAAACTTAAAAGCCTGTTCCCAATCATTGAATTTGTTAATATATTTTGAAGCCTGAGTGTTTCTTAGCATCCTGCCGGAAAAAGAACTCAGCTGTTCAGCATCTGTACATTCCTTGCAAGAATAAAAAACATGAGGCTTATCTTTGCAGAACTCACGCAGTAACTCAGTTTTACCTATTCGTCTTCTCCCGTATATCACTATTAGTTGCCCATTACTTTTTTCATATCTTGACTTTAAAAAATCAACTTCACTTCTTCTTCCGATAAACATTTTTAATCTCCATTTTATATAATCGCAATTTATCAAATCATGATTTAATAAAATTATATGTCCACATTGATTCGATGTCAATATTCCTTCCACTATTTCCACAAAACCTATTTACTACTACACGCTTTGAACTATTTTTCTTAGTGTATTAGTTAATATTTTTCACCGCAATGGTGAAACTCATATTAAAAGTGAAATTATTGCATAGTATCAAATTTACTTATAGATGCAATTCAAGGTCCTGATGATATTTAAACAGTACATTTACCCGGTTTTCATGAACAAATACCTTATCTACAAAAACCTCTACCAGGCTTTTTGTGGATGACA
>JAUZOY010000377.1 GCA_030706235.1 Bacteroidota bacterium
AAAGGCTTTATGGCATTCGGTCAAAGATCAATATCAGGTTTCGCCCATACCTCATTAGTTTGAGTTATATGGAATGTTGCTGGGCGGACATCCACAGTTGGCGCTAAGGCTTGATATTGTTCGGAGAGCAGAACCTTATTAAAGGAACAGAGTTTGCCATTTATGAATAGACTTTTTATTGTTCTTAATTACCCGCTCTGTTCCTAAATATTCTGTATGGCTTTGTTGCAGTAATTCAAAGCTTTATTGCAGCAGGGGCAAAAAGGATGTATAAGGTTCGAGCTAAGATTGTCAGAAGTACCGCAGGCACTATGCTCTTTGCGTGAATATTCGTTGTCATGGCAGCGACGGTTTTTTAGCAAAATGGCTAATATGCTGGAGGTTTGTTGCAGTCGAAAGATTGCATCAGGTTTCTAAGGTATTCTTGGCAGTCGAGCAAAGGTTGTTTCTGATTTTGTAATGCTTGCAGGCAGTCGAAAGATTGTTTTCAGGTATGTAGAGATTAGAATCAGCTGTAGTGAAAATCATCACGAGCTCTTACTTTATTTTTTTTTAATCGTTTAAAAATAACAGGTACAAAAATTGTTATACACACCATACCAATAGAAATCAAGAATTTAAAAGACATCGGCTGACTCAAGCTGCTTCCCAGTGATGTTAGAGAAAAAACCTCCGGTGCCACACCAAGTGCCGTACCAAGTATAAAATCCCTATATTTCAGTTTGGAAAGGCCTGCAGCATAATTCATTATATCAAAAGGAAATATTATTGATATTCTCATAAAAAATATTATTTTAAAGCCGTGCTTTTCAACCTTAAGGTCATATTTATCAATTCTGCCTTTCAATAGCTTTGCAACAATGTCTTTACCCGCATATCTTCCTATAAAAAAGGCAAGGCTCGCAGAAATCAAAGTTGCAATCATATTGTATGTAAATCCCAAATATTGACCGAATAAGCTTCCCCCCAGGATTACGGTAATTGAATACGGAAATACTACAAGAAAAGTTCTCATTACGAATATAAGCATAAATATTAAAATAGAGAACTTTCCGAAAGAATTGATATAATGCTTGACAGAATCTATACTAATCCCTTTTAGGAAATCTGTCTCATATAAGATAACTGCTGCTGCAGCAATGATAATCAAAAAGGCCAATGCCAGCAGAACAAGTTTGCCGAGCTTGTTGTTATTTTTCATTCTTACCTCTTTCTTAAAAAAAATAAAACTTGTAGATTAAGAGTATTTTCATTATAATCTTATTATATAGTAAACCAGTATTTATCAGCAATTGAATTTTACTATAAATTTTGATATATCATTTCAGAATTAATTTCTTATGAAATATCAGAATATAATTACAGCATATATAAGGATATGTAAAAACATATTCTATTATTAAAATTAGTTTTACTTGTATACCCAGTTTATTACATACTTACTTAGGGGTGATTAATTGAAAAACATAAAGGGATCCCTGCCGAATGTAATTACATCGATTAACATGTCCCTTGGGATTATTGCAATCCTGTTCGCCGTGAACTCAGACGACAATTTAAATATGATTTATGCTGCTTCCCTACTAATTATAGTTGCCGCTTTAACAGACAGATTTGACGGTAAGGTTGCCAGAATGCTAGACTGTACCAGTGAGCTTGGAAAAGAGCTTGATTCTCTTGCCGATTTGATATCATTCGGTTTGGCTCCAATCA
>JAUZOY010000378.1 GCA_030706235.1 Bacteroidota bacterium
ACACTTTGAGGATTTATCATTGAAGCATAAGTAACGGTATTATTCCCCGGTAAAAATGTACCTCCTACATTAGTTGCATTACCATCAAGAGTTAAATCGAAATTATTACAATCATAAGTACCTGAACTAATTGTAAAATCATTCATTACATCAAGAGCTGATACCTGATTGGCAATAGCAGTTCCTGATTTTGTGAAATTCCAGTATAAAGCAGGAATTATATTCTGATTTACTATATTACTATTATATGTAACTGTATTATGGCATGGCATTATTAATGAACCTGTACAATGGACACTGTCATTAAATGTAATATTAAAACAAGTACTATAAATGTTTTCACTAAATAATGAATCCGGAGCAACAAGATTAAATGGTGCATTAACAGTTATATCGCCATTAATATATTTAGCATGACTACCCTTAATATTCAGCTTATAATAAGTGGTACCTTTAACAGCCTGAAATGAATTATTGGAGATATAATTTACTGTTCCTGTTCCACATGTAAAAGAACCTGTGTTATAATAATCGCCACCAATATTTAATGTGCCAGAGGTAAAAGAAAGATTTCCTGTCCCATTAATAGAATCTGAAACATTGATTGTCCGGTTAGAAGCATTAATTGTACCGGCAGTAATAATTAAACTATTCAATACATTCAGATCATTAGATAATGTTACAAAATTACCGGAACTATTATAAATAAAATTACTGAAATTCTGATTCAATCCTGACGGTGCAGTTCCGGAAGATTTAAGTTCACAATTTGATAAAGTTTCCCAATTTATCTGAGGTACAGAACCGCCATTTTGATCATGGATATAAAAGGCATCTTTTTTAACATAAATTGAGCCCATATTAGATATAGTTCCGAGATTGTCAACAGCCCCATAAACATTAAGATCTTTTCCTGAACCATCATTAACTGTTAAAGTTACACCAGGTTGAATACTTAATTGTACTCCCTGAGCAATGACAGTCTGATCAATAGCAATACCGGAAGTAAGTGTAACACTATCAAGCACTAAAATACCTGATGAATTTGATGCATTTGGTGGATAACTGGTATTATATCCTGTAGGATTCTGAAATAAAGAATCCGTAGATAATGACCAGATAGATGGATCATTCCACTTACCTTTCTTTGTTGTTTCGAAAAATAATGTAGGACATCTGCCACCTGTATAGTCAGCCATATTCAATGAATCAGCAACATTTGTCATTGTTGCTGTGAATGAAAGATCTTGAGTTGTAGTATTTACAGTACTTTGAGTAGTATACTCAGTCCAGCCCTTACTTGCATTGAATTGGCATATTTTATAATTATTCTGATTACCTACAGTATCTGTAAGTGAATATTTAAAATCAGCCGTATATGAATAAGTACTTAGTCCTGAAGATTTAAACGACCAGTATTTTTTAAGATAATCTTTTGCCAGTTGCAAATCAGTACTGTTGGTAACCCTTGCTCCTACCAGTCCGGCTGTAGTATTTGAAGCAAAGGTAATTATTGCAGGTGAATAATCACTTGTTGATGTAGATCCGGCTATAGGGAAAGTATACGACGGTAAAAATAACCCTGCGGGAAATTGTTTATACAGATATCCTTTACCGGCACCGTCTGTTACTATCTTTGTCAATGTATCTGCACTTCCGTTTGTAAAATATATATCTGCTGTAGTTTGTGAAAGAGTTAGATCATAATTACC
>JAUZOY010000379.1 GCA_030706235.1 Bacteroidota bacterium
TAAACCAATTTATTTGTTAAACATTGGAGGAGATTACGAATTAAAAACAAACTTTAAAATATTCGGCCGGATAGATAATCTCTTAAACCAACATTTTGAGCAATTACCCGGATACACTTCACAGGGATTAAGATTGATAGCAGGCATTACCTATTCCTTTTAAATTGAGTAAAAATTTCCTTGTCTATTGCAATGAAAGTAAAGATTTCATTTGAAAGTAAAAATAGTTAAGACATAGATCCAAATCTAATTTAAATTACAGGCATTCACGATTATATAAGAGGAATAAAATTTTATTTTTTCTTAGAAAGGGTGTCATTATTACATTCAATTTTATTGAAAATTTCATCTATTTTATTACCTTTGCAAACCACTGTAAAGTGAGTAGATCCTTCCCACACAAAAAGGACAAATAGTTTCTAAAAGTATTATTGATTCTGTCAATATGTTGTCATTGGGGATAAGGAATGGTTGTTAAAATGTTAAAATAATTTACTGCATAATGAGTGATCTGGAAAACAAGGAATCATTTGAAACGGACAATTACGGAGCAGACAGTATTCAGGTTCTTGAAGGACTTGAAGCGGTCAGGAAACGTCCTGCAATGTATATCGGAGATGTTAATGTAAAAGGATTACACCATCTGGTATACGAAGTAATTGATAATTCAATTGATGAAGCACTGGCAGGCTATTGTAAAAATATTGAAGTCACCATCAACGAGGATGGGTCCCTTACAGTTATGGATGATGGACGAGGAATACCAACAGGTCTTCAATCACATGAAAACAAGTCTGCATTGGAAGTTGTACTAACCGTCCTTCATGCAGGAGGAAAATTTAATAAAGATAGTTATAAAGTTTCAGGGGGGTTACATGGAGTAGGTGTTTCCTGTGTAAATGCTCTTTCAACTTATCTAAGAGCTGAAATCCATCGGGATGGTAAAATCTGGGAGCAGGAATACGAAAGAGGGATTCCAATGGGAGATGTTAAGATAATTGGCGAATCAGACAAGACAGGTACTATCATCACCTTTATTCCAGACAATACAATTTTTACCACTACTGAATTCAAATATGATATTCTTTCTGCGCGTCTTCGGGAATTGGCTTTCTTAAACAGAGGAATTAAACTTGAGATGACTGATCTCAGACAAAAGGAGAGTAACGGAGAATATAAACATGAAGTTTATTATTCTGAAAAGGGTCTTGCCGAGTTTGTTGATTATCTTGATGGAACCCGTGAGAGATTAATCGAAGACACAATCCATATTTCAACTGAAAAGAATGATGTGCCTGTTGAAATTGCAATGTGTTATAATGACTCATTTACTGAGAATCTACACTCTTACGTAAATAATATCAATACAATCGAAGGTGGTACACATTTGACGGGTTTTCGAAGGGGATTGACAAGAACCTTAAAAAACTACGCCGAACAAAGCGGTATGCTTCAGAAACTCAAATTCGAAATCAGTGGTGATGATTTTCGTGAAGGATTAACCGCAGTGCTTTCTGTAAAAGTCGCAGAGCCTCAATTCGAAGGACAAACTAAAACAAAACTTGGGAATTCCGAAATTAGTGCCTCAGTTGATCAGGCAACAAGCGAAATGCTTGCCAACTATCTCGAAGAACATCCAAGAGAAGCAAGAATAATTGTTAACAAAGTAGTTCTAGCCGCCACTGCCCGTCATGCTGCACGCA
>JAUZOY010000038.1 GCA_030706235.1 Bacteroidota bacterium
AAGGCCTACATTCTGATCCTGAACTCTGTATTTCTTTCGGTCGAAAGGAATTTTTGAATATTTCTCGTACTCTTCATCTGTTAAATAATGGTACCTTTTCATTTGGTAAAGGACTACTTCCCTCCTTTTCAATGCTCTTTCAGGATGACGTACAGGACTATAGTATGTTGGCGCTTTAAGTAATCCTATTAGCATTGCAGCTTCATCAACTGTAAGGTTCTTTGGCTCTTTGCCATAATATGTCCTTGATGCTAATCTTATTCCATATGCCTGACTGCCAAAATCAACTGTATTCAGATACATTGCCAGTATTTCCTGCTTTGTATAGTTTCTCTCCAGCTTTATTGCTGTTATCCATTCCTTAAGTTTAATAAACACTAATTCGAAAACATTAGGATTATTATCCCTCGGGAAAAGATTCTTTGCCAACTGCTGAGTAATTGTACTTCCACCTCCTGCATTTCTGTTTCCCCAAAGAAGGTTTTTGGTCATTACTCTGAACATACTTCTCAAATCAACACCCGAATGCTTTTCAAATCGGGCGTCTTCAGTGGCAATCAGTGCATTGGTAACATTAGGAGATAAATCAGAATAATGTATATTTGAACGATTTTGAATGTAATAAGTTCCAAGTAAAACCTGATCTGAAGAATATATTTCTGTTGCAAGATTGGATTTAGGATTTTCCAGTTCCTCAAATGAAGGCATGAAACCAAAAAGACCCGTCGACAATATCAACATTAATAGTAATATTGATAACAATGGTATCCAAAAAATATACCATATCCAGCGAACATACTTATCTTCAGATATTTTCTTTATCATTCTTTTACAACTATTTTTTCAATTCTCATCCCAACATCTTTTATTGATGTTAAATCATCTATCCTCATAGCCTGTTCCAGTTCAAAAGTATATTTCCCTGACATTGGAAATCTCACACCTCTTTTAAAAAGTATCCTATTATCCTTCAAATCTCCAAGACCTTTACCTAACCATTTTCCGGTAGGATCTGCCAGTATACATTCTACAGTATCTCTTGCCATTTTACCGTCAGGAAAAATTGTTGTTATAAATAAATAAAGATTGCTAAACCCATATGAACCGGAATTCCGCACATTTACATAGACATTATTAAAAGATGTTGTATCCTTTATATCTGCTTTCAGTACAATCTTATCTTTGTAATTCCAAACCCCGCTTTTTATTGTCTTGTTTTCATCAAAAACTCTGTTACTGTCACATGAATAAAAGGTCATTGTTATTGATATTAGAGAAAAACACACAAACAAAAACCCTGGTTTATTAAGGTTAAAGGCAGACCTACGGAAAATCATGATTGCTTCTTATTTTGTTTATGACGTTTTTTGTTTTCTTTTTTATCGAAACGGGTCATGCTATCCTGTCCTACAACATTAGAATAATCTAAGGCCTTTTCATTACCGGTTTCCTTTTCTTTTATTACAAGGTCATCTGGGAATACGCCCTTTTTATTAAGTTCAATTATTTCCAGAACTCTTTCTAATGGAACAGGAATCAATGTATTTGAACTATTTGAATAAGAATATACCATTTGTCTTTTAAATACGTCTGTTTTTTGATGACTTGCTTCCCCTATCTTTGTCTTAAGAACTACATTTGTATCAGGAAATTCTTTAATAGCTTCACTATAGCAGTCACATTCATAATTCAAACAACATTTTAATTTGCCACACTGTCCTGCCAGTTTTTGCGGATTCAATGATAACTGTTGTATTCTTGCCGCATTCGTCGAAACACTTTTCAGGTCATTAATCCAGGTTGAACAACAATGTTCACGACCACAAGGTGCTATTCCACCAAGTCGGCTTGCTTCCTGACGAACACCTATTTGTCTCATTTCTATCCTGACCATAAATGTTTCTGCAAGAACCTTTATCAATTCCCTGAAATCTACCCTGTCATCAGCAGTATAATAAAAAATTGCCTTTGTTCTGTCTCCCTGAAATTCAACATCACATATTTTCATTGTCAATCCAAGACCAAATGCAATTTCTCTTGCCTTTCGCATCGTTGATTCTTCAAGTTCCTTTGCTGACTCCCATCTCTCTATATCATTTGGTCTGGCTTTTCTATAAACTTTTTTTACTTCAGGAGAATTTGGATTAAATCCTTTTCTCTTCATCTGAAGTCGAACTGCCTCTCCTGTCAGTGATACTATTCCTATATCATGTCCGGGACTTGTCTCAACCGCAATATATTCGCCTTCACTGACTGTTAAATCTTCAGGCATTTTGAAAAAATCTTTTCTTCCGTTTTTAAATGACACTTCTACAAAATCAGTACCTTTTTGACCTGTCGGTATATCAATATCATTTAACCAATTGTAAGAACTTAATTTACAATTATGTAATATATATTTGGCGTTATTTTTTTCTTCGTTTTCCATTTAAATCTTTTAACTTGCAAAGTTATTGGATTTTTTTATTATTGTAATCAGAAATTGTTTTGATTTTATTTCCTGTTCTGAAATAATAAATCTTTAACTTTTATAGAAAGATCAAGCAACACTATTTTAGCATTTGCATTTCTTTCTATATGATATGAAGCCTTGTTAAACTCTTCATTTAACGCTATTGAATTGGAATTATTTACAAATCTTGAAAATTTAGTGGCAAATTCAAGCTCTTCCTTTATTAATCTGGTGAGATTTTCCGCGCCATTATTAATCATTAAACATTCTCTGAAAATATGTAACCCGTAGGAAAGAAAACTTTTAAGCTTTTCTCTCCCTATCTTTGAAAACTCATCTCCCCAACTGATTATTTCAGGAAACTTTTTACTGTAACACATTAAAAGCCAATTTCTGAAATTTATAAAATTGAAATTCAGGCTCTCAGTATCACTTAATAATTTTTTTGCCTCACTATAATCCCCATAAGCTAATTTTACTATATTTTCAGCTTCAGCTTCGGAACAACAGGAATTTGACACCAAATAATTATACATTTCATCATCCGAAATCCTTGGTATTTTTATTAGCTGAGACCTCGACAAAATTGTCTTTAAAATCTGGTCCTGATCTCTCGAAATAAGAATAAACAATGTCTTTTCAGGTGGTTCTTCCAGTATTTTAAGCAACTTCGGAGCTGCTGCATGGAATAACTTTTCTACCATCCACATTATAACTATCTTATATTCCGATTCAAAACTCTTCAGATTAAGTTTCCTGATAATCTCATTACAATCTTCAGCATTTATTATGCCCTGCTTATTTTCTATCCCTATTTCCTCATACCATTTATTTAGCTCCTGATATGGATCCTTACTTATAAAATTCCTCCAATCAGCAATAAAATCAATACTTAAAGGCTTCTTTGTTACTTTTTGAGTAGTTGCAACAGGATAAACAAAATGAAGATCAGGATGTATCAACTTATTAAATTTCTTACATGATGGACATTCTCCACAGGAATCATCATCCTGCTTATTCTCACAACAAATAAATTGCGCATATGCTATCGCAAGTGGCAAATCTCCCGAACCATTGCTACCAAGAAATAATTGTGCATGACTTATTCTGTTATTCTTTACGCTATTTATCAGCCTCTTTTTTATTCCTTCCTGTCCTATAACTTCTCTGAACCTCATCTTCCTGTTTTATTTATATAAACAAACCTACATCTATTTTTAAAATTGCAAAAATACAAATTTAGAAACTGTTTTGAATAGCAACATCATTATTTCATAATAATTCATCACTTAATTGTTTGCTTGCATTTTATGTATAATTAGAATTATTAAGTTTCAATCACAATCAAAATACAGATTTCGAATATTCACTGTCTATATTTTTTTAATCTGACATATGAAATTTTTTAAAATAAAATAAAGTTTAACCTCTGTACTTTAAAATTTTTGTTTTAAATTTGCTAAAAATTTAACTTAACTTTATTTAATAAATTATTTATGAAATTAAAAAACTTACTATTTTCATTTGTAATTGGAATCCTCACTTGCAGTGCTACTATTGCTCAGGATGCTCAGCTTTCGGCTTATTCTCAGAAAGTTGTAAAAAACCTTCATCCTTACATTAAAAATCCCAATAAATCAAAAAATCTGAACATTCCCGTTAAAGTTCAGAAAGAGTACTTGATTCAGTTACACAAAAATGTATACAAATTAGGAGGAACTATTATGGTTGATCAGAATACAATTGACCAGAATGAATTAAAAAAACTTGGGATTGAAATCAACTCAAAAATAGGTAATATATGGACTGCTAAAATTCCGGTTCAGTCTCTTGAATTATTAACCAAAGTCAAAGGAGTTAAATATATTGACCTTGATAGCGGTGTAAAAAAAAAATTGGACGCAGCAAAAAAGGAAGCTAAAGTAGACCTCGTACAAAATGGGTATCAGCTACCTAAAGCTTATAAAGGGAAAGATGTAGTTATTGGTATTGTTGATATGGGTTTCGATTTTAATCATCCCGTTTTTAAAGATACTCTTGGTAACAATCTTCGTATTAAAAGAGTTTGGGATCAGAATGGCACAGGAACTAATCCAACCGGTTATACTTATGGCGCTGAATACAAGACAGATACTGACATTAAAGCAGCTGTTTCCGCAGGTGTTGGCTCTCATGGAACACATGTTTCAGGTATTGCTGCCGGTTCCGGTATTGTGGTTAATAACAAAAGAGAATACATGGGTGTTGCTCCACTGGCCGATATCGTAATGGTAAATATTGGGAATGGGCAAAGTAATGTTCTCGATGCCGTTAAATATATTTTTGACTATGCAAAATCTGTAGGAAAACCGGTTGTAGTTAATATGAGTCTTGGCGCTCATCTTGGACCTCATGATGGAAAATCTATACAGGATCAGGGATTCGATGCATTGGTAGATAAAGGGAAAATACTTGTAGGTGCTGCAGGTAATGAAGGTAATAAAAATCTTCACATAAAAAAACAATTCAATAACATAAGTGATAGTATTAAAACTCTTGTCACTTTCGAAGAAGGGCTACAGGGTACCGGTTATGTTGATATCTGGGGTTCTGAAAATACCGATTTTTCTGTTGCTGTACTCGTAGTTGATACTGCAACCGGTAATATACTTACTAGAACCGACTGGGCTAACACTTCTGATACTTCAAGTCTTAGCTATTCAGGAGTCCCTTTAAATTATTTAAATGATACAATATATTTTGATTTCACATCAATTAAGAAAAGTCCTCTGAATAATTGCCCTAATGTTCAGATTGCTTTTAAAAATACTACAAAAAATATAGTAGCTCTTGCCCTAAAAAGTAATAATTCTAAAATTAATATGTGGAATAACGGTATGGGCAATGGTGCTGGATTCTTTAGCGTCCTAAATTCTGTAGGTCAAATTCCCGGATTTGTAGATGGTGATAATGAGTCAACTATGGGCGAAACTGGTGGAACTGCTGATAGCGTTATTACTGTAGGTGCATATACTACTACTAATCAATATACAAATATCGATGGTCAGGCTGGTCCTGTTCCTTTCAGTGCTGATCTTGGTGCTATCGCTTCTTTTTCAAGTATGGGACCTACTGTTGATGGCAGAACTAAACCTGAAATAACAGCCCCGGGAAACATGGTTATTTCTGCAGTTAACTCTACGGACTCTAAATTCCTTCCCGGAGGTGATGAATACAATTATAACGTACTTAGTACTCAGGTAGCTGGTAAAACTTTCTACTTTGGAGCTATGGCCGGTACATCTATGGCAACTCCGTTCACTACAGGAGTTATTGCTCTTTTACTTGAAGCTAATCCAAATCTCAGCGTTTCTGCAATTAAAAATCTGTTTAAAACAAAATCCAGAACTGATTCATATACAAGTACTATTCCAGCTAATGGCAGTAATATATGGGGATGGGGTAAAATATCTCCTCTGGATATGATTAAAACACTTACCTCAACTACGGGTATTGACAATGTTATTAATTATAATAATGATATTTTAATCTATCCAAATCCAGCTAATGATATTTTAAACATTAATATGAATTTAAAATCTGAAAACACCTCTGAACTCAGTATAATAAATACTTTAGGGCAGATTGTTTATCAGGAAAATTTCAAAAATGTTCCTGAAACAATTAAATCAATTGATGTAAAATCCTTACCTAGAGGAGTCTATTTAATAAGAATTAACTCCGGAGAACAAATTTTGAGTACAAAATTACTACTTCAATAATATAATTTATTACATTTGAAAGCCTCAAAGTTTTAAATAAACTTTGAGGCTTTTTTTTATCAGTCAACTATTTACCATTATTTATTCTATAAAGATTCATTATTATTAAAAAAATTATGTAGGTTTGCCGAAAATTATTATATATTAAATAAATACAGGAGGTAAAATGTTCAAAGGACACCCTAAAGGATTGTTTGTATTGTTTCTCTCCAACATGGGAGAAAGATTCGGTTATTATACTATGCTGGCTATATTTACTCTATACCTGCAGGACCATTTCGGATTTGACGAAACCAAGGCAGCTAGTATATATGGCTATTTTCTTGCCGGAATTTATATAATGCCTCTTGTTGGTGGTTTAATTGCTGATTATTTATTAGGCTATGGGAAAACTGTTTTGTTGGGAATAATTATTATGGGATTAGGGTATGCAATGCTCGCTCAACCTGCTGCTTCACCTGCCCCTGTATATATTTCACTCGCGGTTATTTCTCTTGGAGTCGGCCTTTTCAAAGGCAATCTTATCGTTATCGTCGGAAATCTTTATGATAAAAGCGGTTTCGGCCATCTTAGAGATGCGGCATTTAACATTTTCTATATGGGTATTAATATCGGCGCATTCTTCGCTCCTCATGCTGCCAGCGGTATCAAAAACTATATTATGAAAAATGCAGGTTTAACTTATGATTCAGCTATTCCTAAGATTGCTAATGAACTGATTAAAACTGGCAGCAGTGAAAAAATCAACAAACTCCAATCTTTTTCAGGAATCACAGATCATGCTCAATTAATTGAATATTCTAAACACTACCTCGATGTATTATCCAGAGGATACAACTGGGGGTTTGCTATTGCAGGACTCTCTATGCTTGTATCAATTTTCATATTTATTGCTTTTAGAAAACATTATAAAGAAGCTGACTACAGACATAAAGACAAAATTAAAACAGGAGATGCCATCGAACTCTCGCCTAAACAGGTTAAAGACAGAATTGTTGCTCTTCTTTTGGTTTTCCTTATCGTTATCTTTTTCTGGCTTGCTTTCCATCAAAATGGTTCAACTCTGACTTTCTTTGCCAAAAATTATACTGATCTTAATACTTCAAGATTTACTTTTATGCTCTTTGATGTACCTGCAATACTTTCTTTTTTTGTTTTTGTTCTTGCTGTTATTTCTTTCTGGAATAAAACTATGAGCCTGATGTGGAAAATTATTTTGAGAGTATTGGGAATTGCAGGTATAGGATATATAACCTATCTTTTAATTAGTCTTCCTTCAGCAAATAAAGTAGGACCTGAATTGTTCCAGTCTTTTAACCCGATATTTATTGTAGTTTTAACTCCTGTAATTGTTGGTTATTTCACATATCTTAACAGTAAAAAGAAAGAACCTTCCTCTCCTGCAAAGATAGGATTCGGAATGGCAATTACGGCTATTGGATTTTCTTTAATGTTTATTGCTTCTCTTGGGCTGCCAAGTGTAGGATCTTTAAAAGGTAATGTATCATCAATAACTGTAAGCCCATATTGGCTGATCTCTACATATTTCACTTTAACCATTGCAGAATTGTTTTTAAGTCCTATGGGATTATCTTTTGTATCAAAAGTTGCTCCGCCAAAAATTAAAGGATTAATGCAGGCCGGATGGCTGGGTGCAACTGCAATCGGCAATATTCTTGCCGGTTATGTAGGTCGATTTTATCAGCATTGGGAACTATGGCAATTCTTTACCTTACTCATTGTAACATGCCTTCTGTCTGCAATAATTATGGCTTTGATTCTTAAAAAAATCAAAGCAGCTACTGAATCATAATTTTATAAACTTTCCTGTATAAGCAGTTTTATCTGTAGAAATTTTTATTAAAAATAAGCCCTGACTTAAATCATTTATGTTAAGGCTTATTTTTTTTTCAGCATAATTCTGATAATTTTTAATAAGTTGTATTTGCCCTAAAGAATTTAATACCATCACATTAATATTACCCGGATTACTGCCGTTTAACTGAACAGTCAAAATATCTCCCGTTAAAGGATTTGGCAAAATTTTGAACTGCGAAGAAGTATTTTCAATATTATCAATTCCAACTGTACATTTATTCGAAGTGGTAAGTGAACTTCTCAGATTTTTTAAAACGAACAATGCTCTTTGTTTCTGACCATTGGTAAAAATATTCATACACTCATCATTTGTATAGTCCATGAAATTTGTATACATATCACTTGTATTTCCACAACTTGAATGAGGAAATGCAGGACATCCATAATTAGGGCCTGATTGTGCAGGTGTATCATCAACAAAATCAGTCCCCTGACATGAACCTGATGCATCATCGCCCCAAATATGTATCAAATTCAACCAATGTCCCAATTCATGTGTTAATGTCCTGCCCTTATTATATGGATATGCAACATTACCTGTTCTTCCGAATGCATTATATCTTATCACGACTCCATCAACAGTTGAATTCCCTCCGGGAAAAGTAGAATATCCAAGGTCACCAAATAGATTACATACCCAAATATTAAGATATTTGTTTGATGGCCACGAATCTGCACCTCGGGTCTTTGAACTTTTTACTGAATCATCAAGCTGCCATTCCGTTACGGTTGTATATGTTCTGGTTATCCCAGTTGTGGCGTTTCCTGATGGATCAATCTGTGCAAGACAAAACTTTATCCCAAAACTGGCTGCAACCGAACTGAATAATGTAGGTGTATTTGCTTTATCAGTATTTGCCCTATTGTAATCTTCATTTATCACATCTATCTGCGTAAGTATTTGTTCATCTGATATGTTCTGGGCATCATTATTATATACGACATGAACAACAACAGGTATTGTATAAACAGCCGATTCTGTCGATTTTTGATTGTAAATATTATTATTAATCTGCTTTTGAATATTTTCTTCAATATTCTTTATTTTAATTGCAATAGAAGAATCTTTAGATATGCATCTCTTCAAATATTCATTACTTCCGCATCTTCGTTCAGAATTATTTTGTGCAAAACTAATAGTTGATGCAAATAGTAAAATTATAAATAAAATTTTTGCTGTAAAGTTCATCATAAAACATTTATTTTTGCAAAAGTAATTCCAAACAAATTACAAATCATAAAAAATTAACGAAGAAAAGTTCAATATCTTATGGGCAAAAAATTAATACTATTACTTATTTTATATCTGTCTTTTCATTGTTTGGCCAGATGTCAGGAACTGTTATCTGATAAGGAACTTGAAGGACAAAAAAAATATAAATCAATTGCCGAAGCTATGCAGGAACCATCAAAAGTTTATATCCTTGATTTATATAATGCTCATTTAAAAGAAATACCCCTAAATATTAGCAATTTTATAAACCTTCAGCAATTATTTTTAGGTTCAAACAAACTTAAAACACTTCCATCAGCTGTATTTAGTCTTAATAAACTTCAATTGCTTCATCTTAAAGAAAACCATATTAAAGAAATCTCTTCCGAAATAGGAAACCTGACAAATTTGCAAAATCTTGATATAAGCTCGAATAAATTTCAAAACTTACCCCATGCATTATTTTCAATTACTACACTGATAAAATTAGATATAGGGAACAACTCATTAAAGGTAATATCTCCTGAAATAGGAAATCTTATCAATCTAAAAAAATTAGTACTTAAAAATAATGAAATCTCTGTAATTCCTCCCGAAATATCTAAACTTATTCATATAGAAAAGCTTGAACTCAACAACAATCAAATCAAAGAATTACCTCCTGAAATTGGTAACCTGAAAAACCTTAAAGAACTTAACCTTGAAAATAATAAATTAACATCTTTAATCCCTGAATTGTTTAATTTGACAAATCTTACTCTGTTAAACCTCAATGACAATCAGATTGATGTCCTTCCACCGGAAATATGTCAACTTAAAAATCTTCCTAAATTATCTCTTGCAAGAAATAAACTTACTTCCATTCCTCCTGAAATAAAAAAGATGTCAGCACTAAAAGAACTTGACCTTACGGATAATCCTATTTCAAAAGCCGATATCGCAAAATTGAAAAAATTAATTCCTAAATGTAAGATTATTTTCAGCCTTCAGTAATTCTTTAGTTTTATTTATAACTCTGTATTTACTTATAGGTTATATATTTAACCTTTTAGAAATAACTCGAAACGCCAAAATGAATTTTAGCCGCTTTAAAACTTATCGGGTTATCAAACTGTTTTCCCAAAGCGTAAACTATACTGAAAACCCCTGCTTTTGTTTCAAATGAAATTCCACCTCCAAATCCGTAAGGACGATCAATTATTCCTTTATTCTGATTCTTATAATATGCTCCATTCCAGAAAAGATTAAAATATGAATTCTTATCAAGCATATACCTGTATTCAGCCAATAATGAACCATATGATGAGACATATATTGATTGATCATCAAAACCTCTCAATGAATTTAGACCTCCAAGCCGGAACATTTCATTCTCAAAAATACTGGCATTTCTTATTATCCCTCCTCTTATATCAAAAAGTAATACATGCCTTTTTAATATATTATTATAAAATTCTACCTGCGAAGTTGTCCTGTATTGTGTTGAATATTCTTTTATATCTTTAAAAAGTTCTTCATTTCCTGAATTTTTACTTATATGTTTGCTTCCGATTCCTGAATTAATTATTAATCTGTACCCTTGTGTAGGGGTAATATTGTAATCCAGTTTTTCCCCTTTGACTTCAAGACCGTAAGTGTTATTTGTTATATTTGCATTCCCGGGCAAATTAACATTAGAATTTACGGATAATTGCGTCGAAAGAACTTCAGAAGTCTGATTTTCATAATATGCCTTATAAACAAATCCTTTTCTAAGGTAATATGTAATACCTATACTCCTGGTAATATTTATATATGATGTGTCCTTTTTATAGAGATCAAAATGTAAATCACATCCGAAAGGTGAGGACAGTACGAAAGGATAGTTGAAATTTGTCTTCAATTCCTGACTGTATTGCTCTGGTTTTCTCCAGTTAAATTCAATTAACTCTCCTCTTTTAAATGAGTTCAGCAGTTTTATATGCGCCTCTCCTGTTACCATTGTACTCTGTTTAATATCGTTTGCAGGCATAATACCTATTATTGCATCAAACTGATTTGCTTTTTTCTTATCTATATTAAGTATTATTTCCGCTTTCTCACCCCAGAAAACAACCTTTGGGGTACTTTTCATTACCAGAAATGGTATGTTGCTTATACTCGCGCCAATTTTACCAAAGAGATTTTCATTGTAATAATCTCCCGGCTTTATTCCTATTGCATTGTAAATATAAGTCAGACTAATTTTAGCATTCCCATTAATTACAATACTATCGATTTGAATTCTCTTTTTTTTATTTATGTTTATTTCTGCTTCAATATTATTTTCTGAAAAAATAATCTTATCAAGCTTTACAACTCCAAAAGGATAACCATTATTCTCAAGATTTTCAAGAATCCTGTCCATTAACTTATTAACTTGTTTATAATATACAGGTTTTTTTGAAAATTGCCTGATACTGAAATATGCAGCCCTTAATATATCTTCATCTGCATTTCCCTTTTTAAGAATGACCCACTTATATTCCTTTCCTGTAGTTATATATGCGGTTACAGATATTGAATCTTCGGTAATACTGTCAATTGTTGCAGTTATGTATGCCTCATCATGTAAAGTATATATTAATTTTTTAAGTTCTGACCTTACATCTTCCTTTGTAGTATATTTTTTATTTTCTGTTATTTTCTTTTCAATAATTTTTTTTTCTGAGTTATTGGCTGAAATTAAATTTAATGTACAGCAATTTTGCCCATTAACAAAGTTTGTTAGAAAAAATATACTGATGAACAATACACAAAATATTCTCAAATGATTAAACTTTAACAAAATAAATGCCTCTCAATATACATAATCTATTATTCTATTCTCCAGTCAATTTCTTCCAAACCCTGATTTCGTAAAATCTCATTTATTTTAGAGAAATGACAGCAACCGAAAAAACCGCTATATGCTGAAAATGGTGAAGGATGAGGTGCTTTAAGTATAAAATGCTTTGTCTTATCTATATACTTTTCCTTTGCCTGCGCATAATTACCCCATAATATAAAAACTACACCTGTCTTTAGTTCAGAGATTCTACTTATCACTGTATCTGTAAAAGTCTCCCATCCTTTCTTTTGATGTGAACCGGCCTGATTTTCTCTGACAGTGAGCGTTGCATTTAATAGCAATACACCCTGATCCGCCCACTTTTCAAGATTTCCATTTTTAGGAATCGGAATTCCAAGATCATTTTTTAATTCCTGGAATATATTTACAAGTGATGGCGGCTTTTTAATTCCGGACGAAACGGAAAAGCATAAACCGTTCGCCTGACCTGTTCCGTGATATGGGTCCTGACCTATTATTACTACTTTTATTTTATCAAAATTTGTATGATTAAATGCAGAAAAAATTAATGCCCCGGGTGGATATATTTTATATTTTGATTTTTCTTCAATTAAGAATTTCTTAAGTTCTATAAAATAACTGGAATTGAACTCACTGCAAAGAGTTTCTTTCCAGCTTGAATTTATTTTAGGGTCAATTTTTGTTACATCCATATACGAAATACTTTTTAAAAAAAAGAATAAAGAAATAAATCACAAATAAAACAGTTATATTTGCAAATTATTTTAATATTGAATTTTTGTAAAATCATTGTGTGCTGTAAAATTATGAAAAAATTAAGTATCTTATGTCTGTGTCTGGTAGTTTTTTCCGCTTTATGTATTCTATCTTCTTGCAGAGTTCACCAGACATGTCCTGCTTATGGTCACGGTAGTATTAATATCCAGAAAACTCTAAGTACTAAAACAGTTTAAAGTTTTTTCTGCTTATTTTTCTGTAACCTGAATGCCTCCAGGTTTTTATATATTTTTACCCTAAGCATGAAAAAAACGATATTAATTATATTATTTCTTACTCTTATTTTTAATAATGTTTTTTCTCAACAACCTGCTGAAGAGCCTAAAACATTATTGTACATGAAAGAGAACTCATTCGGCGTAGAAATTCATACTTCAGGTTGGGGCTTTTTTTACAGAAATGGTAAACATGTAACCGGAAAATTAAAAAAAGTCTGGGATATAGAATTTGTCAGCGTTTCTTCTCCTAAAGAATATAGTATTTCAAGCCAATTTAATGAAAATTCAAAAGAATTTGTTTTGGGTAAATTAAATTCGTTTTTTATTCTCAGAACAGGTATCGGTTTCCAGAAAACTTTATTTAATAAACCTGAAAAGAGAGGTGTTGAAATAAGATTTTTTAATTTTACAGGTATATCAAATGGGATCTTAAAACCTGTATATCTTGATATATTACACTTCGATTCAAATAATCAAAATATTGCAACTGTAACTACAGAAAGATATGACCCTAATTTACATGATAAAGGCAACATCTACGGAAAAGCTTCTTTTTTAAAAGGCATTGATGAATTATCTTATGTACCCGGCCTTTATCTCAAATGTGGTTTCAATTTTGATTTTGCAGAATCTGAAGAAAATGCAAAAGTCAGACTATTCGAGATTGGAGCTGTTTTAGATGCTTTTCCAAAGAAAATACCTCTTATGGCTTACGTAAATAACAATAATTTTTTCTTTAATTTATACATCGCTTTCCATATAGGAAAGAAAAAAGTACAATAATTAATGCCGAACATCCTTAGAAAGCCCGAATGGCTTAAAATTAAACTTCCTGATGCAAATGTTTTTTCAGGTATGAATGAAAATCTTAAAAACAAAAAACTTAACACAATTTGCCAGAGTGGCAATTGTCCCAATATAGGAGAATGCTGGAAATCTGGAACCGCAACCTTTATGATCCTCGGAGATATTTGTACGCGTAATTGCCGTTTCTGCGCAGTTAAAACAGGTAACCCTCTGCCGGAAGACTGGCTTGAACCTTCAAGAGTTGCTGAAATGATCAGCTTGCTCGATTTAAAACATTGCGTACTTACTTCAGTTACTCGTGATGACCTCCCTGATGGTGGTGCAACATTATGGGCAGAAACAGTTAAACAAATCAGAAAAATAAATCCTGATATTACAATTGAAACTTTAATACCCGATTTTAACGGCGATATTTCAAGCCTGAAAAAAGTTACTGATGTTAAACCGGAAATAATCTCTCATAATCTCGAAACTGTTGAAAGATTAACAAAAACTGTTAGAATTAAAGCAAGTTATAAAATCAGCCTTGAAGTATTGAAAAATATCTCGCTTTCAGGATGTACCGCAAAATCAGGTATTATGGTAGGTCTTGGAGAAACCGATGATGAAATATTCAAAACAATGGATGATCTCCTCAATGTAGGATGCAAAATTATGACTATAGGTCAATACCTTCAGCCTACTAAGGAGCATCTCCCTTTAGTTGAATATATTACTCCTGAAAAATTTGATTACTATAAAAAAATCGCTGTCCAAAAAGGTTTCAATTATATCGAAAGTGCACCTCTTGTTCGTTCTTCATATCATGCAGAAAAACAAGTTGTAAATAAATTTTGATTTTTTTTTTATGTAACCATTTTTTAATATATTTGCAAAGCATTTATTCATTATTATCAATTATGCTATTAAGTTAATTTTAAACTAATTAGGTATGTTAAGTAAAAGAATTTTAATATTTTTTTCCGCTATTTTAATCATTGGCGGTTCTTTGTTTTTTTCATTAAATGTAATAAGTAATGAAAGATATATTCCAAGAGACATTAATAAATTGAGCCCTCAGGAAGGCATTGCCGGCGCTATAGAATATCTGGCTAAAATCAGAAACAATCAGACAACAGGCAAGATTGATATGAATGATTATTTTAATGTAAATAAATCTGTACTGCAGTTTCTGAAAGATAAAACAGCAAACACATTAACATGGCTTCCTGCAGGTCCTGATAATGTTGGAGGTAGAACAAGAGCTATACTTGTATTAAATCATGACTCTGTAATAGCAGGAGGCGTATCCGGAGGTTTGTGGTTATCAAAAAATGGCGGTGGTACATGGTATCAGCTTACCGGTTTATCTGAACATTTGAATGTATCATGTATTGCACGCGATAATAATGGAGTTATATATGTCGGTACAGGAGAAAACTTTTTACCAACTGAATCTTATGGCGTTTCTAACGGTGGTACCGGATTTATTGGAAGTGGAATCTATAAATCAACTGATCATGGGGCATCATGGGCACAGTTAAAAAGCACTACACCAACATCTAGTAATAATCAGGATGCAGATTGGGCTTTTATCAACAGACTTGCTGTTAGTCCGGTAACAAACAGGCTTTTTGCTGCTACAAATAATGGCTTAAGAATTTCAGATGATGGTGGACAAACCTGGACAAAACCTATCAACCTTACTGATAATTCTTATGATGTTAAGGTTGGTTCAGATGGTACTGTTGTAACTTCAGTAAACAATAATGGATATATTTCAACTCAAAATGGTAATCAAGGTACATTTGTAAATATGTCAACAGGTACTTCTGGCAAACTTCCTAAATCAGGCGATTTATCAAGAATTGAGTTTGCAATTGCTCCTTCAGATCCTAACTACATTTATGCATCTCTTGCAGGAAAGGATAAAAAAATATATGGCATTTACCGTTCAACAGACAAAGGTACAACATGGTCTTTGATTGGTCCTGGCAATAGTACAAATTTTCAACCATTCAGTACTCAAGGACAATACAATAATACTATTGCTGTTTTTCCAAATGATCGTAACAGATTCCTTCTTGCAGGTTTAAATGTTTTCGAATGGGCAGCTAATGATAATGGGGCAGTTTATAAAAATTTCGATGCAAGATCAATGTGGTCAATTTCCCCACTTAGTCCATTATATGTTCACGCAGATATTCATAATATCGTCTTTGATCCAAAAAATCCTGATATTTTCTATATCGGTTCCGATGGCGGTATTTCTAAATCTAAAGACGGCGGTCTAACATTTGCCACTTTAAATATTAATTACAATGTTACACAATTCTATACTCTTGCTGCTTCTCCTTGGGGACAGGTAATGGGAGGTGCTCAGGACAACGGAACTATACTAATGGATCCTGTATTAAACTCAAATCAAATTTTTAGAGGATCTCAAATATGTGGAGGAGACGGTGGTTATGGTCATTTTTCAATGATAAACAATAAAGGAATTTTTGCATCTGTATATTATGGTTCAGTAAAAAGATCTTCAGATGGTGGCTCTAACTTCGAAAGTTTTCTGACTAATCAGTCTACTATTAATAGAATGTTGAAAGATAATGGTATTGATTATACAAAGGCTGAATATAATTATAAGCCACAGGATCCTGGATTTCCTGCTGCATTTGTTACTCCCACATATTTATGGGAAAGTTTTAACGACACAAAATCCTGCGACTATGTTAAATTTATTGCTTCAAGAAATTATCCTGCTGATACAATATTGCCTATAAGAAGCGGAAATAATTCTTATCCGATTCCGTTTAAATCTTCTAAAGCAATTAAGAGAGGTGATACTGTTCAGGTTCAGGATATTGTACAGGCAAGATTCTACGTTGGTATTGATAATGCAGTTTGGTCTACAAAAGAAGCTTTGAGATTTGGTAAGACATGCATATGGTTTAAAGTTGCAAATATTTCCGGACAAACTCAGTGTATCACAGGTTCAAAAGATGGAAATACTGTATTTGTCGGTACAACTTACGGTTATGTTTATAAAATAACCAATTTACTTAATGCTTGTGATACCTTAACAGGTGATATTCAATTCCCGACTTGTGTTGTTCAAACAACTCAATTAAACGTTCCAAATCCTAACCACCAGGTCATAACTTCTATCTCTTTAGATCCATCTGATCCTAATAATATGATTGTTACATTAGGTAATTATGGCAATGCCAATCATATCTATTTATCTAATAATGTCATGAGTGATAATCCTACTTTTACCTTAAAACAGGGTGATTTACCTGCTATGCCGGTATATGCTTCATTAATTGAAATGAATGATTCAAAAAAAGTATTTATAGGTAC
>JAUZOY010000380.1 GCA_030706235.1 Bacteroidota bacterium
CACATTTGTTGCTATTGTTAGTGTATCAACTCCAACATTCAGATTGGTTCCGCTACCTACAATCAAATTTCCTCCTATAGGAATATTTGTATTGTTTCCTGTTATATTTACATTACCTGTTCGTCCGACTGTCAGATTATTAAATGCGGTATTAAATGCATTATCAAAATTTATCGAATTTCCATGTATTGCTGTATTATTTGTACCATCTGTATAATATGATCCGTAATTTTTTATCTTAAAATTACCGTTAACCTGTAAACCAAAATTCTGTGTATAGAATATTGCTCCTGATATTGTCATTGAATCAAGTACAAAATGTGTAAACGGTGCTATTCCTGCCCCCGAAGTTGCTTTTGTACTATTACAGTCAGAAAATTCTGCAAATGTTGTATTATCCTGATTGACACCTTTAATTATATTTAGACTTGGGAAAGGTACTGTACTTGAAATAAGTTATGTTTTTCCCTGTCTGTCTGTATGTTTATTTAATCTTCCTCCTGTAATCTGTGCTTTTGGTGGATCACAGTTAATTTCTATTGCCCTTTGTGATGCAGTTGTATTACAAATATCATAAATATGTACTTCACCTCCTGACATAGTAAATGCGTCTGTTTTCTGATCTACATTAAATGTTCCGCTACCTGTCATCAAAAAATTTCTATTATAGAAATTATTATCATATAATATTGGTTTATTTACAACATCACTTATTGTATTTACTGTATATGAATGACTATATTCATCTCTGCGATAACCTCCTCTTAAATGAATAGTTCCACCGTTTATATTTATTGTAGAAATATCTAAACCTTTTTTCTGGCCGTCACAAAGCTGTTTAGCATCAATAATGCCTCCATCAGCCTCAAAAACACCTGATGCGTTTGGCCAAAACTGTATACCGTCGGATTCCCTGGTTGAAATATATCCGCTATTAATTTGAAATTTACCATAAAGAGAAAGTGAACTTCCATTACTTTCAGTTATTCCGTAAGCAGCATCACTATTTGCTCCCGGAGCAAAACCAAATGCGACATTTACTTCCCTGTATTCATCTGCTGTTACAAGAACAATAACATTGGGGCCATCTAAAAGAAGGCAACCATTTCTTGGAATGAAAAAATCTGACCTCGGCAAGTTTGATCCCCCTCTTGGTCCTGCGCCTCCATTTCCTTCGGATAATGAAGGTATAACAGTGTTTCCTGTAAGCCGTAAAGTTCCGTTTTTAATCCATATAGCTCTGTCAATCTCCGGATTGCCCTTATCTGTGTAATTTTTATCATTCCCGGCACATGCATTCATTCCGAAAATTCTGAAATTCGTATATGCAGTCGGATTTACTGTAAGATTATATGTTTGGTCAGGACCTTTATCCACAATCAAATTATACAAATCTGTAATACCATTACAATCTAATGTATCATGTGAATAGCCATAGAATCTTAAAGTAACTGCAGCTTCAGGTGTAAGTATTGAAAAATTTGGTAATACAATTTGATCACTGATAAATTTTACTGTTCCTTTGTTTTTAAAACTTCCACCGCAATAAAATTTATGATAAATATCATAAAAATATGGAACTGATGAACCTGCAGCATAACCTGCATTTGGCAGATCAGCACATGTAGTGAATGGCGGAGTTCCTCCAAAAGCAGCAGGCAGACGATTAGTATTGGTTCG
>JAUZOY010000381.1 GCA_030706235.1 Bacteroidota bacterium
ATCATCATTTTATTAAAGCTTGTACCTATAATTGATATTTCATCTTTTGTATCAATATCGACTTGAACATTCAGTTCTCCTTTTTGTGCGGTTTTCATTGCATAAACTATTTTCCCAATGGACCTTCTGAAGCTATTTGATACATATAAAATGAGCATCAGTGAAAAAATTATTATAATAATTCCATAAATGATACTCATTTTCTGCATGTTGTACATCTCACGGAACAAATAACTCTGGTCTGTTGCATTTATGACGGTCCAACCAGTCATTGGATCCTTGAATTCATTGATTATTGCATCCCTGCCTTTGAATAATTCGGATTTACTGACAAGGTCGGCAGATTTTTTATTTGAAACAAAATTGCCGCTTGCTATCTCATCTATTAAACTTAATCCGATGAATTTTTTATCAGGAAAGGAAATAATCTTTCCCGAAGCATCAACAATAAAGTTGAAGCTGTTCATGCTTTCATCCTGCTGATTATTATAAAATTGATTACATGTCTTGGAAAGCACTGATTCTTCTATACTTATAACCACTACTCCTATTGCTTTGCTCCCAATATTTTTAAAATCACACATTCTCCCCGCAAGATGAAAGACATAATCATCACTGGCTGCCATCGAAGTACTGTAACTTTTGGTTGAAAACACCGTACCTCTTTTATCTATGGCTTCCTTATAAATATCAAGTTTTGTTACGTCATCATAGCCGCTCCACTGGTTGACCAGCAGAGAACCCGTTTTCCTGTCATGGCAGACAGCTGTGCCATTTGCGCAGAGAACAGTAATACTCCTGATACCTTCTTTTGAATAGGTCAATATTGCAAGTCTATCCCTGAGAGCATTTATTTCTAATGCCTTATCTCCTCCAGATTCGGTATTGATTCTTTCTACCAGATCTAATATATCTTCGTCTGAAAATACCTGAAGCAACAAATCTTCATAGGATGTTAATGATGTATCCAAATTATTTGATGTTTGCTGAAGGTTAAATCTTACCAGTTCATTTACTTTTGATTTTATTGTATTCGTGGAGTTATAGTAATAAACTAATTGAATAATAAGAATAGGTAATATAGAAATAAAAATAAACGAAAATATCAGTTTATATTTTAAACTGATTCTTTTTAATCTGTTGGATACTAGGTTGAACCCCTTCCATTTAATCATAGTATGACTCTCATATATTTTTTGACGTGGAAAATAGCAAGATAGTACCAAACCTTGTACTTCTCATTAAGTTTACTTAAATCAATTACTATTATACTAGCTTTATAAGTACATATCAAATAATTGTTTCCATATACTTCCCTTATATCATCCCGGTCGTTATTTTCTTCGATTCGTCGCAGGTTATAGTCGTACGGCGGTCATCAACCATTGTTGAAAGAATCACTGTACCTCCCCATAACTCTGCAATATGCTTCAATGTTTCACATGCGTAATTAACATCAAGCTCCCTCCCGTCATAGACGTGTTCAAGAATTAGAGTATTATCCTTTACGACCCACTCAATGACTCTTATGACAGGCAATCCGCCCATACCTGCAGAATCAGCAATAGTATTTCTTATCTTTTCCCATCCTTCTTCGTCAGAAGTCTCGGTCACAAGATATTCGCTGCCAATGCGTTCATATTGAAAA
>JAUZOY010000382.1 GCA_030706235.1 Bacteroidota bacterium
AGAAAATCACCATAATTTCAAAATAACTCGTTCCGAACTCAGAAAAACTGACTACTGCATCATCATTTATATTTTGATGATTGTCCAGATAGTTTTTTATTTGCCTGATTATTGTTTCTATTTGGTCAATGCTTGTGCTATAAGAAAGATTGACAGTAAATTTAGCTCTCTGGGAAGTTCGCAGAGAAAGATTATCCAGTTCTGAATCAATCATCTTTTTATTTGGAACAGTAACGAAGCTTTTTTCAAGAGTCCTAATTCTTGTACTCCTGAACCCTACTTTTTCCACAACTCCGGTAATATTTCCTACTTTTACAAGATCTCCCTGTGTAAATGGTTTATCAAGGAAGATAGTAAATGATCCCAGTAAATTTTCAAGAGTATCTTTAGCAGCAAGAGCAATAGCCAAACCTCCAATACCAAGTCCTGCTATTAATGAACCAATATTAAGCTTAAATACACTTCCAAGTATTAAAAATATTCCAAGGATTACCAATACTACTTTTATTGAATCAACCATAAAGGGAATAAGCTGATCATCTGTTTTAGACTCGTTTTTTTCAGCTTTTTTAAGTAATATCAGTCCGAAAAAATCAACTAACTTTAATAATACCGAAATTATTGAAATAATTATCATTATGACATAGAATTTCTCTATAATCATTAATAATCCAAATTTTTCGCTGTTGACAAGATGAAACTCTACCGGAACGGTCAATCTATCGAATCCGAGACCAATAAAAACCAACAGAATGAATAACCCTATAGGTTTTCTTAGCAAGTCAACAAAATTATCAATGCTAACTTCCTTTGAGTAACTGCGAAATATTCTGAACAACAATCTGCTGAATATCTTCGAAAATAAACGCCTGAATATTAATCCGATAAGAATAAATATTCCAAACAGAATAATTTGCATTATCGAATTACTCAGGAATACAACCTTATTCAGGTCGCTTAATACATACTGCATATGCCATCGCTTATTTAAAATTTATTCCAATGTAATATTTCTTCAATCTTTTTCCTGTTAATATGTCTTACATCAGGACTATCTGAAGGATAACCTACAGGCAATAATACTACAGGCTCTATATCTCCCGGTAATCCTAATGCTTCAGATACTTTCTTAACATCAAAATTGCAAACCCAACAAGTTGCAAGACCTATATCTGCAGCCTGCAATGTAAGATGATCGGTTGCTATGGCCATATCTATATCACTATGATTCTTGCCATCTGATCTTGTCCATGCATTTTTCTTCTGACTGCAAACAACAATAACAGCAGGAGCTTTTCTGAACCAATCTCTGCTGTAAGCCTGAGCAAGTTTATTCAGTGCATTTTCTTCATCAACTACCACAAAATGCCATGGCTGATAGTTTGCGGCAGATGGCGCAATCCTTGCCGCTTCCAGCAATTCTAATAATGTATCTCTGTAAATTTTTTTGTCAGAATAATTTCTGCACGAATATCTCTTTTTCGCTAATTCAATAAATTTCATAATTTAGATTATTTAAGTTTAAAGAATTACAAAGATAATAAAATAATTTTTAACTATTTAAAGTTGTATTTTCAGTTTCTTAGTGAATTTTAGTGTAATATCCATATATTCATACATGATTGTATCATTTTCTATGAATGG
>JAUZOY010000383.1 GCA_030706235.1 Bacteroidota bacterium
AGTTCTTTGAAGAACTGGTCAGGCTTGGTGCAGATCTATATATTGAAGATAAACTGCATGATACGGTACTTGACAAGGCAATCAAATTTGATAACCTTCCTGCGATTAAGGTTTTACTGGATAAAGGTGTGGAACTGGACCATCAGGAGGGAATTTTATATACACCTTGGGCAAGAGCCAGATATAAACCTGCAGCAGCAGATTTATTGTTAAATACCAAAGGAGCTATTCGCTTAACGCTGAATGCGGAAGAAAAGAAGTTGGTTGATGAACTTTTATATTCCGAGATAAGTGATGTCATGGAGCAAATCCATCGGTTGGATTCACCGGAATTGATTCATGCTTATGTATGTTCCTTCAACTGGGATGATGATATTGATCCGATGTTTGCACTGTTGGAAAGCCCTCAGTGCTCTATAGTGACAGCAAAGGAAATGTATGACCTGGCGGATGGGGATTATTGGCTCCGGGAGCAGGAACTCAAATATGAGGATGAAAGGAAATATGTTTCTTTGATCAACAACATTATAAACAGATTTCCTCAGCTTGCGCCGGAATGATAGTCATACCAAACTAATAAATTTACCCTATCTCTGGAGAAGCTGGAGCGCAGCAATGAAGGATGAGGAGTTGAGGAATTTCTATGATAAGAGAAATACGAACAGGCAGTGATATAAGCATTTTTGATGAAGAATATACAAAAGGACTGGGAAAACTATTATTTCATCATCCGGTTGGCACTTTTTCTTTAACCCCTGCAAGTAAAATAATTATTGATGCTGTTATAAGGAATCAAGACCATATAAAAGGAATAGGTCTCGATTGGGGAAGCGGTACAGGCTGTTTGGCAATACTTGCTGCCAGAATAAATTCGGTTAAAAAAGTATATGGACTTGAGATTTCAGAAGATAATATTAAAATATCTAAAAAAAATGCAGAAGAGAATGGTGTAAGTCAAAAAGTACAATTTATATTGTCCGATTCATATACTCCGTTCAAAATAGAAGATAGGGAAGAACTTGATAAATTGCGGAAGAAAGTTAATTTTATTTTATCAAACCCGCCTTCAAGTGACTGGGATGACGGATTCGGATTTCGCCGGATTGTATTAGAGGGGGCTAAAGAATACTTAAGTGATAATGGAATTGTATTTTTAAATATATCATTTCAGTACGGGAAAAAGAGAGTAGAATCACTGTGTGAAAATATTGATGGTTTTACCTATATGGGATTGGCTGCAAGTACAGAATGGGTCCAATTTGATTTGAATCGGCCGGATTTATTAGATTGCTTAAAAGTATATTCTCAAGAGGAAATGAATGGGGGTATTGAATATTCATTCTTTAATGATAGCAGTGACAGTTATATAAATGCACAATCTGCGCTAAACTATTTTCATAAAAGCGGTAAAAGCCCATTGACGAAATGGCAGACGCATATGTTTAAGTATAATATTCTATGAAGGAAAGAGGCTTATGGACATTCTTAATAAGATTTGTTACAAAGTCCAAGATTGTCGTGGGTTTACTGAAGAAGTTTGATAAATAATGGTTTATACCGGACCATTTTCTATGATATAATATTTAAAAGGGGCGTGAGAAGCTTGGAAGATAAGTCTTTTGAACTCTTAACACAGAT
>JAUZOY010000384.1 GCA_030706235.1 Bacteroidota bacterium
AAATTGTTGCTTATTTTTCCTTTTAGATTAAAACTTTTAAAATTATCTTGGGAATAAGAAATGGATGAAAACAATAATGCAATGATGAAGGCACCTGCTATTAATATTCTCTTTATCATAGAAAAAACCACCTCTTTAAAATTCTCAAATTCTCGGTATTATTTTGTCTTTATAAAAGTACCGCCCATTTTAACACCCTCTGCCCCCTCACAATAACTTGCAATAGCATCATCGGCGGTAACGACAACTTGTTTTTCAAAAAATTCAAAATGAATTTTTAGATTTTCATATTTATAAAAAAAATCTGCTTTAGTACGAGTTACATCTGTGTAAAAAGCAATTTCGGACAACATTCCAATACTGAGGGTTGGTGGTTCCTTCAGTACAGGTTTACACCAACCAACAATTTCAAAGAAGAATTTACCATTCGCTTCGGCATAAATTGTTAAATATGTACAGTCATCTTGGGTATTATCTACCCGCTCATAGCCACCAACCCGATCCATAGGTACATTTAAATCAAAATCTTCCGGATATTTTGTTGAGTCAAAAAGATAAAAGGGATATTTTTTCCCCTGGGGACTACTCCAAACCCCTTTGATGATTTTATCGCCCTTAATAAACCCCCGAAACCAGCCGTTTATTTTGTTTTTTTCATTATATTCAGTCAAATGAATGAATCCGTTTGAAGACAAAGCCCCGTAAATCGGGATCTTTTTGGCATATTTATCGTAATAATAAAAGCCGCTATATTGGCATATTATCTCTCCAGGAAGATGATTAAAATCCAAATGGTCGTCTAATGAAGATATATCGCTAGAACTTGGCTTTATCTCCATATGGATATCTAAATTGTTGCTTATTTTTCCTTTTAGATTAAAACTTTTAAAATTATCTTGGGAATAAGAAATGGATGAAAACAATAATGCAATGATGAAGGCACCTGCAATTAATATTCTCTTTATCATAGTAAAACCACCTCTTTAAAATTCTCAAATAATTTTATAGTACCCCGTAAAGATGGGACAAGCGTATATTCTTCTATTTATAACGTTCCGGGTCACCGACGCTGGTAAGACTAGCCCTTAAGGATAATGACCAATTCCTATTAATCTCTTTCTTCACTATAAAGTTCAATCATACCTATATCATCAAGTACATGAAATCTTAAAAATAAATTGTTTTCATGAATAAAAATATATATCATAATCTACTTCTAAATTGGGGTAAACAGTTTTAAGCTTTGTTAGATTATCCCCAAGTTTAATACCTAAAGATGTTGGATATTTATTGTTCCAAACATTAATACCGCAAATCTTATATAAACCATTTTTTGATTTATAAAAATCAATACGAATCCCATCATAAAAAAGAGTTCTATACTCAATTCCTAAGGGATAGTCTGGGGATATTGATTTGCAATATTCTTCATTAATGGGCTTCCCCAATAACCCAAATAAATTTATGTTTTTCTCATAATCACCCGGCCTTATGAAACTATTACCAACTTTAATTGAATAAAGATTCACAGATTCAGTCTGTATTTTATTATTTGCAGCGACATCTTCATGAAAATGACATAAAGAAATACAGAAAACTATTAGGTATATTAAATTAATTAC
>JAUZOY010000385.1 GCA_030706235.1 Bacteroidota bacterium
ACAAGCCGGTGATACTATTGTTGTTCCATCAAATACACAATCTACTTTTAGCCTGTTAATTAACGGTGTACTTGATTTAGGCCAAACTTCAGGTCATAGTTTTGGTACTGTTTCTGGTACAGGAACAATGAAAATTACAAATGATAATTTGCAGTTTAATATTCCTTCAGGAAATTTTAATAGTTTTGGCTGTTATGCGACTTCACCTCAGGGAAATCCGGTCACTTCAGGAGGTACAGGAGGAACTATTGAATATAATAACTGGGCCAATGTTCCATTTACTCTTCCTTCAAATTTTCTGACATATTTTAATTTGACAGTTAACTCAACAGGTTCAGGTGAAATAGATTTTCCGGCTTCTGCCTCTGACTTATATATTAACGGGAATCTTAATATTAAAAAGGGATCATTTATTAATGCAAGTGCAGGTATTAATGATATTACCTGTTATGGTGACTTGACTCTCTCTACAGGTGGAATATTTGATAATATGACTAATGATTTTAATTTGTATGGTAATTTAATCAATAACTCAGGGAAAAATTCATATAAATCGCTTTCAAATACAAATATTTGCGGCTTTAATGATCAATCAATCAAAGGATCCAAATCTTCAACATTTGCATATCTGAATTTATCAAACAGTAATAAATATTTTTCAGATAGTATTTTTGTAAACAACGATTTGTCAATAACAAATTCCGGTACAACACTTGTTGATAGCGGAAATGTAGTTAATGTTAAAGGTAACTGGTCAAATGCAGGATTTTCAACATTGACTGGTACGACAATATTTAATAATAATGGAGCACAATCGGTAAGTGGAAACTCTCAAACAGCATTCCAGAATTTAATATTGGGAAATGGCTCAAAATCATATGCAACAACTCCACCGTCTGAATTAATTGTGAATGGTAATCTTCTTATAAATAGCGGAGGAATACTTAATATTGGAAGCGTTAATATGCATATTTTCGGTAACTGGACTAATAATAATTCATCTGCTGCATTGGTATCAACATCTAATTCATGTGTAAATTTTGAAGGTATTAATCAGAAAGTCCTTGGTAGTTCAGGAACAAATTTTAATTATCTGACATTTAATAGTTCATTATCATCTAGCAACGATACTTTATCAGCAAATATTTCTGTAGGAAGAGATTTGATATTTACTCAGGGTAATGTAATTACTAAAAATCAAAACCTTGTGGTAAAAGGTAATTGGATAAACAATTCTTCAGCCACCGCTTTCAGCTCAGTAAGTGCTACTGATACTGTCATTCTTAACGGTTCCAGTCAAAATATAGATGGTGCTTACCCTACGACATTTAATAATCTAAACATCTCAAACGGAACCAAAACCCTGAATAATATATCTTATATAAATGTAATGAGGGGAATGATAGTAGAAACTGGAGGATTATTAAGTTATCTTGGAAAACAAATATATCATTACGGAGATTTGACAAATAATGGCAACACAACTTCATTAGGAAATACAGGACAGGCGGGAACATATATATTAAAAGGCGTAAATCAGACTATAAAAGGAACTTCTCCTACAAATTTCCTGAATTTGAATGTTGATGGAGGAGGTGTAAAAAC
>JAUZOY010000386.1 GCA_030706235.1 Bacteroidota bacterium
CGTTTGTATTAATACGTGCATAATAAATTCCACTGTCTGATACGTCTGCATTATAAATTACTAATCCGGATGAATCACTTACAAGTATTTCTCCGGGCCTGGACCAGGAATATACAGCTCCCGATAATTTATTCATCTTCAAATATATTTCCGCTTTACCGCAAATAGATGTGTCTTTTGGTACAATAGGATTAGATGGAGGTATAATCATCTTAATATTCTGAAATAAAGTATCGCTATTGCATTTACCATCAGTTACATATACATAATAATTACCTTCATTTATACCTGTTATACTATCAATTACAGGATCATATACATTAAAATTGCTGCCCGAAAGATTGTACCAATGATATATTGGGTTTTTAATATTTGTATTTACCCTTAACTTAGCTTCATGATTTTCACAAATTTTAAGTGTATCTCCCGGTTGTACCTGTATTAATTCTACAGTAAGAATCATTGAATCAGTATTTGAACAGCCATAATTATCGGTAATTGTAACAATATATTTTGTAGTATCCTTCGGACAAACCTTAATATTCTTTGTCGTATCACCTGTGTTCCATAAATATTTTATTGTATCAGCTAATAATGGTATTGCAATTGTCTGAATATTATAACATTGATTTCTGCATATTGTCCAGTCGGAACCAGCATTAATTTTAATATCCTGGACATTAATTATTACATTATCAATATTTTTACAATTCCAATTATCATCTACTGTAACCCTATAAGTAGTTTTTTTATCCGGACTTACTTTGATTTTTGATATTGTATCTCCATTATTCCATGTGAAATTAATTTTATCATTAAGATTGAATTTCGGTGTTGCAATAAGTGAAACGCTGTCCCCTTTACATATAGTTCGGTCAACACCGGCATTTACACTGATAAAGGAAACATTTACTTTAATACTGTCATTCGCAATGCATCCGGATTTATTACCCGACGACTTTACACTAAAATATTTACTACTGTCAGGGCAAACTTTTAAACTTTGATTTTTTGAATTATCACTCCACAGATAGGTGAAAGTTTCATTTAACGTCGAATTAGATACGGCTGTCAACGTTACACAACCTTTTTCGCATATAGTCTTTTCGTCTCCTGCATTTACACTTATTTTGTTTACGGTTATTTTGACTGAATCATTTCTTGAACAACCAAGAGAATCAGTTGCAGTTACTTTATAAACAGTAGTTAAAACAGGACAAACTGAATCTCGCGAACCTGTTACATTATTACTCCATAGGTAAATAAATTTATTGTCAAGATTTGATGTTGCAATTGAATTTAAAACACAGCATTTTCCCAAACAAATATCTGTACTTTTTCCGGGATTTAATTTCATATTGTCTACTGATACAACTACGCTATCAGAAGAACTGCATCCAATATTATCAGATACAGTAACAAAATAAGTTGTTTCAGCTGCAGGAGAAACCTTTATTGAAGAAGTTTCTGCTTTAGTATTCCATAAATAATTTAAACTTCCTGATGCTTTTAAGATTGCCGTATCTTTTAAGCATATCGTAACATCCGTTCCGGCATTAGCTACCGGTA
>JAUZOY010000387.1 GCA_030706235.1 Bacteroidota bacterium
CATCTGCTGGTAATGGTTTCTATAAGGAAGAACTGTATTTTCGTGCAGTAACGCTCATTCAACCTGTAGGAAATTTAGGAAATGTTTGGGTAACTCCAGAAACTTTCTATAGTGATGCTACCATTCAATGTTCTACTGCTCCTTCAACAGATACTAAAGTGTATTACAAAACAATAGCAGTTCCTTATTCTGCATTAAATTAATTAGGCCAATAGGATTTTTTCTTGTTGGTCTTTTTTGTGAGGTGAAAAAATGGCTAATCTCAAATTTTATAATACTGCTACAAGTCAATGGGAAAATATACAGACTGATGTTACAGCAGATTCTTTACCAAACCATGCAAGTAATCATCAAGTTGGTGGTTCAGATGTAGTTGATGTAACACTATTGAAAAATTATAACGAACAAATTAGTACCCCTATTACAAATTTACAAAATACTAATGCTAGTTTACAAAACACTGCCAATTCATTGCAAACTACACAAACAAATCATGAAAATAGAATTTCAACTATTGAAGATGAAAACTTAGACACAAGAGTAAAAACACTTGAAACAGCAAAAACAAATGATGAGAATAGATTAACTGTATTAGAAAACAATGCAGTAACTTTTATCACTCCTACTCTATTAAATGGATGGGTTCCAAACTCTACTGGTTCAGCTTTCTATTGGAAAGATAGAGATGGAATTGTTCATTATAAATTAGTTCTAAAAAATGGTGGTACTGGTGTAAACACTACTATTATGGTATTCCCTTCTGGTTATCTACCTGATAGAGAGTACTTAGAAGTTGGTTATTGTGAAGGAACAGGGGTAACTGATCATACTGCTTTATTTCATGTTTCAAATAGTCCTGGATTGGGTGAATTAAAATTAATGCGTGATATTGGTGGTAATTCATTGTTAATTCTAAGCGGTTCATTTAAGGCGGTTGCTTAATTATGAAAAAACTATATCAAATAGATGGCAATGGTTTTTATTTATATGATGTCTTATTAGATGATGATGAAAATATACCTTCAGATTGCATTGAAACTGAATTACCTGATGGGTTATTTAAACCTCAATATATTAATGGTACTTGGCAAAATGGGATTTCTGAAGATGATATTAATGCAGTATTAGGAATAACATTGGATAGTGTAAAACAAGCAAAAATTAATGAACTTTCTGCTATTAATAATGCGAATATTACCTTCACTTCTAATACATTAGGAACGGTACATACTTATCTTGCAGATGATTCTGCTATGGCTAAATTTAATGCGGAATATGCTTTTGTTAATAGTGATGCTTATGATAACTCTCCTATTCTATGGTACACAGTTGAAGAAGGTGGAGTTGAACATACAAAAGAACAATTCAATCAAGTTTGGCTAGAAGGAAGAACTTTTGTAGTAACTAATTTTGCAAAATGGGATGAACTTGTTAAAAAAGTTAAAGCAATAAATACAGATAATCAAACAATAAGCCAAGCAATAGCAGAAGTCCAATCAATTGTGTGGTGATGAATATGAAGACATCTGAAATA
>JAUZOY010000388.1 GCA_030706235.1 Bacteroidota bacterium
GGTTCTAATAGCAGTTATATACTTAAAGTAACTATCTTCGTAAGGCATTGAAGAAACACTTGCCTGTTTTATTTCAACTTTACCTTCATTGACCTTTTTCCTGTTTTTATTTATAGCAGTCTTTATAGAAGTTATAGAATAGTCAATACCAGATATTAGGGAATTAGGATGCCTCCTTGAGAGTACATTAATTGTCTTTCCGCCTCCACATCCTATATCTAATATTTTCCCGTCTGTATATTTTACTTGATTTAAAGACCATCTTGTTAAGCCTGAATCCATTATATTCATAATTTTAATCATAATAGTTCCAACTAAGCCTTTTGGATTTTTACACTGCTCAACCAAGTAGTCGATAAATTTCATTTCTCACCTCTACATTTTTAGTAATAAATAGCCCTTGAACGTATTATGGGTTTGGTGTAGTTCACTTTTTATAAAGTTTGTGAATCATTATTCTTTTGACTTCATCATCAAACATTCTGTTATACCTTTTCTGTATAAGTTAGGTATATCACCAATTATTGAATATCCTATATCTTTGTACAATCTTTTTGCATCTGGATTAAAATCAGCTACTACTAAAAATAGTTTTGAATATTTTTTACAATAAACATCCTCAATAAATTTTAAGAGTACTTTTCCTATCCCCTGACCACGATTTTCACTTTTGACAGCAATAATATGTACATAAGGAAACGAATGGAATATTCCATTTAATATAACCCATACAAATCCCTTACAGTTATTATTATTGTCTATTGCAATATATATTTCATTTTTATTAAATCCTTCTTCTAATGATTTTCGAGCACTTCCCTTTTCTGAAAAATATCTTTTCCCCAGTTCTGAATTTACTAATGCATCCTCGCAATCATCTATATAATTTATACTTCCCTTTATAACTGTTATTTCCATATAAAAACACACCCTAATCTTAAGTTTACTTCGCAATAATATACTATTCTGAACTTATAGTAACAAAAATTTCCTATATGGTCAAACAAGCGAACTCCCTGGGTGAACACATTGGCTTATGTAGACTAAAACATTATGGAAGTATATTTAATAGACAATAAGTTCAAAACTTCATGTTCTTATAGAGTTAATTCAAAAGGATGAATGTTTATATATAAAAAGGACTGTTCAAAAACTTTTACAGTTTTGAGACAGCCCCTTTTAATGCGAGAAAAATCTAATTCACCATTAAGTTAACAGCAGTTAAGCCTATCGCAGAAAATTCATAGTGCGCTGCCGAAATTCAAAGACCTGGCTTTCGATAAATTAACTAAATTTGACCTCAAATCAATAAGCCATTCAGGTTCATTATTCCATGTCTCTGCAGATGCCCACAAAATACGGGCATACCCATACAAATCTGCAAACCTTCTAAACACCGGCAGTAAAGAGAGCATATATTCACTAAGTGTATATTCACTTCTATAGCCCCTAAGAAAGTAAGCTTTTGCTTCTTCATATTTTTGCGGTTCAATTTCATGTTTGATA
>JAUZOY010000389.1 GCA_030706235.1 Bacteroidota bacterium
AGTATGGGGGGCTATGATATTTTTAAAGCATCTTGGAATGATTCATTAAAGAACTGGAATGAACCTGAAAATCTGGGGTATCCTATTAATAATTCTGATGATAACATGAGTATTGTTATGTCAAAATCAGGTAGGTATGGGTATATGTCTGCCTTCAGAGATGAAGGTGAAGGTGATCTTGATATTTACAGGGTTACTTTCAATTCTGTAAAACCTGTTGAGACAGTAGTTAAGGGTGCTTTGCTTTTCAATGATACTATATCTAATATCTATAAAAAACATCAGAAGTTCAGTAATATAAAAACAAACCCCTCAAATGAAATTGAGATAAATGTTGCCGACAGAAAAGGTAAGAAAATGGGTACATACAGACCAAACAGAGAAACAGGTAAATATGTAATGATATTACCTCCGGGAAAATATGGTATAAGTGTTAAAAATGAAAATTTTCAGAGTTATACCGATAGCATTAAGGTATTCGGATTTGGTTCTTATAAACCGGAAATTACAAAAAACATTATTCTTAAGAGTAAGTAATCAATTTAAATTAAAATTTAAATATCAATAATTATCTTTTTTTATACAATAACTTAATTTAAAAATGGAATTAAATTTATCCAAACCTCTGGCTTTCTTTGATCTTGAAACAACAGGTACTAATATTGTGACGGACAGAATAGTAGAAATTTCAATATTCAAAGTAATGCCAGATAACTCTACCAGTTTATATACCCAGATAGTAAATCCGACAATACCAATACCACATAGTTCATCAAAGATTCATGGTATATTTGATAAAGATGTTGTTGATAAACCTACATTTAAAGATATTGCTGATAAAATCAATAACATTTTTGATAACTGTGATTTAGCCGGTTATAATTCAACAAGATTCGATATCCCCTTACTTATTGAAGAATTTTTAAGAATTGGTAAGGAATTTGATATTCATAACAGAAGATTTATTGATGTTATGAATATATATCATCGTCTGGAACCAAGAACTTTATCTGCTGCATACAAGTTTTACTGTGATAAAGATCTTGATAAAGCTCATACAGCCGAAGCTGATACAATTGCAACTTATGAAATATTGAAAGTTCAGCTTGATAAATACAAAGATACCAAATTTTTGGATAAAGATGGTAAAGAATATATTCCTATAGTGAACAATGTTAGGGATTTACATGATTTTTCTTCAAAAACAAAATTTGTTGATTTTGCAGGTCATATTGTTTTTAATGATGAAAATATTGAAGTCTTTAATTTTGGAATGCATAAAGGTAAATCGATAGAAAAGTTTTTTAGAGATGACCATAAAGGTGCGAATTATTATGCATGGATCATGCAGGCTGAATTTCCTGCATATACCAAAAAAGTTATTACTGAAATCTATATCCGTTCAAGAAAATAAATGAAGATATTCTGTGTTGAGGTTAATGAGAATAACTATCCTGTCCTTGATGAACAGATTGATTATTCAATATATTTTTATTTAAAGCCTG
>JAUZOY010000039.1 GCA_030706235.1 Bacteroidota bacterium
GGTGTTGCTGCCGGAGTATTAATAGGTACAGGTACTGTTGATGCTTCAGCAAAGCTTGAAGTAAGAACTACAACTGGGAAAACTATGCTACTTCCAAGAATGACAAGTGCGCAGAGAGATGCTATCGGTGCACCAGCAGAAGGTTTATTGATTTATAATACTGATGATCAGCAACTGGAATTCTTTTGTTCAAGTAGTTGGTATAGTTTGAATTAGTTAAAAGTTAAAAGTAGCCGGAAGTAAAATATTTATTATTTTATATTATCAATAATTCCGTCTTTAATTGTAAATTTTCTATCAGCCATATCCGCAAATTCTGGATTATGGGTAACAATAATAAAAGTTTTATTGAATTTATCACGTAGTTTAAAAAATAAAGAGTGAAGATCCCTGGCTGAAGCAGAGTCAAGATTACCTGATGGCTCATCAGCCAGAACTAATTCAGGATTATTTATAAGAGCTCTTGCAACGGCAACTCTTTGCTGTTCACCACCGGAAAGTTGTGATGGTTTGTGATGAATACGCTGGGTTAGATTAAGAAAATCTAATAATTCAGTTGCTTTTGCTTCTGCTTCTTTTTTACTTGTTTTTGCTATAAATGCAGGAATACAAACATTTTCAAAAGAACTGAATTCGGGTAATAGATGATGAAACTGAAAAACAAAACCAATATTTTTATTCCTGAACGCTGCAATCTTTTTTGATGAAAGTTTTTCAATATCAATATCATTTATAATTAATTTTCCTGAATCCGGCTTGTCAAGAGTACCTAAAATATGAAGTAACGTGGTTTTTCCTGCACCTGAAGCTCCGACAATAGATATTATTTCTCCTTTTTCAATATGGAGGTCTATTCCCTTTAGTACATTAAGGGTATTATATGATTTTTTTATATTGTTCGCAATAATCATTATCAACAATTTTAAAAATATTTCACGAAATTACTATTTTATTAATAATTTTGTATGGAATTTAATATTCAAACTTGTTTCATTATTCACAAATAGTTGTTTAGTATATGATATACGATAGAAAAGTTGTGGTAGTTATGCCTGCATATAAGGCTGAAAATACATTAACCGAAACCTATAATGAAATTCCAATGGATATAGTTGACGAAGTAATAATAGTAGATGATGCAAGTCCGGACAGAACTATTGAGGTAGCCAAAGAATTAGGAATAAAACATATTATAAGACATGAAAAAAATAAAGGTTACGGAGGAAACCAAAAAACATGCTATAAGAAAGCACTTGAATTAGGTGCAGATATTATTATTATGTTGCATCCTGATTACCAATATACCCCAAAATTAATTCCTTCAATGGCTTATATTATTGCAAATGATCTTTATCCTGTAGTATTAGGGTCAAGAATTCTTGGAAGCGGAGCAAGAAAAGGAGGAATGCCTTTGTATAAATTAGTTGCAAACAGGTTTTTAACATTTATTGAAAATATTCTAATAAGACAAAGGATATCAGAATATCATACAGGTTATAGAGCATTTTCAAGAGAAGTACTCGAAACTATTAATTATGAGGTTAATTCTGATGATTTTGTTTTTGACAATCAAATGCTGTCACAAATTGTATATGCTGGTTTTGATATAGCTGAAGTAACATGTCCGACAAAATACTTTACTGAAGCATCATCTATAAATTTCAGGCGTAGCTGTATATATGGTATGGGAGTTTTACGAGTATCTTTCTGTCATTTATTGCAAAGAATGGGCATAGCAAAATTTGAATCATACAGAGAAAGGAAAAGAATTATAAATATATAATTATAATTCTCTTTATATAATAAAGGGTGAAGAAAAGATAGAATAAAATATAATATTATGACTCTGTTAGTTTTTATTGGTTTATTTGTGCCGGTTATGTTAAGCGGAGGCTTGATGTTTATATTTACATCAGGGAGAAAAGATACAAATTGGGTAAAGTTGTTGGTAGCTTTTAGTGGTGCTTATTTACTTGCATTATGCTTTCTGGATATTATTCCTGAAATTTATTCAACTGAAAATGTATCAAAAGTCGGATTACTTATTTTAGGAGGTTTTTTTATTCAGATAATACTGGATTTTTTCACGCATGGAGTTGAACATGGGCATAATCAGCATTCTGATGACCATTACCATGAAATTCCTACATCAATGATTGTTGCATTATGTATTCATTCTTTTCTTGAAGGAATGCCATTGGCAAGTGGAATGTATAATGCAGGTTTTCAACATAAACTTCTTACAGGTATCATAATACACAATATTCCGATATCAATTGTATTATCAACTTTTCTGTTACAGGCAGATTCAAAAAGAAGTACTTCATTTATTTTACTGACAATTTTTGCATTATCTGCTCCTGTAGGAACTGTTGTAAGCGGTATTTTGGGAGAAGTACTCATTAAGCATATAAGTTTATTTTTCAGTTTTACTATGGCTGTTGTTGTGGGGATATTTCTGCATATATCAACAACTATTCTTTTTGAATCAGAAGAAAACCATAAGTTTAATTTTTATAAACTTGGATTTGTTCTTTTAGGAATTTTAATAGCTGTGATTAATATGTAACCCTACTATACTTGCCTTTGGGAGATAAATTTTGAAGAGAGAATTACACTTTTTATAAATTTAGTGTTTAAGAAAATTTTTTACTATTTCTTCAGCTTCTTTCAAAGCTTGTTCAAGATTATCATTAATTAATTCAATATCGAAATCTTTTGAGAAAGACATTTCAAAGTTTGCTTTATCGAGTCTTTTCTTAAGAGTTTCCTCATTCTCAGTATGTCTGTATCTTAATCTGGATTCAAGAGCATCAATTGAAGGTGGTCTGACAAATATAGAAAGAGCCTGATCACCATATTTTCTTTTGATATTTAAACCTCCTTTGACATCAATATCAAAAACCACAGTATTACCTTTGTTCCAAATTCTTGAGAGTTCAGATTTTAAAGAGCCATAAAAATTATTTTCATATACTTCTTCCCATTCAAGGAATTCATCTTCAGATATTTTCTGTCGGAATTCATCTACAGTAAGAAAATAATAATCTTTACCATTTATTTCAAAGTCTCTTTTCCCTCTTGTACATGCGGATATAGAAAATTCGAGATTTGGAAATGCATTAAGAAGGTGCCGGACAATAGTTGTTTTTCCTGAACCGGAAGGAG
This sequence comes from Bacteroidota bacterium, assembly GCA_030706235.1. Lineage (GTDB taxonomy): Bacteria > Bacteroidota > Bacteroidia > Bacteroidales > GWE2-29-8 > JAUZOY01. The sequence continues at coordinate 3,169 of JAUZOY010000039.1, forward strand.
CAGAGAATATTAAGATTTTTCCTGACATCATCTGGCTTTAAATCCGAGAACAACAACTCCACAAGTTTTCTGGTCGTTTTCGAAAGATACTTCAAAGAAATATTCTGATGTGGAATTACATTCGTAAACAAGAGTTTCGTAATACTTTTTTGAGGAAGCAATATAATTGGTTGCTATTAGCTTATGATTTCTGTCAAATAAATTTAATATCATTTTTGCTTCATTACCTCCACAGGTTGCAAAAATATATGTATGTCCTGAATTCAAAGGGTAAGAAAATTCCATTTTTTTTGAGGAACCTTTTTTTGTTGCAAAATTTACATCAAATGATTTAATAAATGTAAAAGGTTTTATTTGTCCTGTACAATCATCAAGGAACTCAAATGTATCACATTGTGAATATAAATTAGAAGTAATTAGGGTTAAAATCAGTATAATAATAAATGAATAAATTTTTCTCATAAATATCTTAATTCAGTAATTTGATAATAACTACAAAATTGTTAAATTATTATATGCGTTTTGTTTTTAAAAAGCATTTGTACTTCTTATAAATATTTTTGTTTTAAAAAAAAGAATAAAATTGTTAAAAAAACTGATTTATTTTATAATTTTATTTCTGATATTAGATGTTTTTTCAATGATTTTGTTTAGTAAGTCATTGGAAATATTTATAGTACTTTTAGTATTATCAACAAATACAGGACGGCCATCAACTTCTTTCATCTGAGGCTCTTTACTTTGTGAATATGAAATTGTCACACCATCATAAAGAGATTTTAAATCTGAAAAATCTTTGACAAGTTCTTTGAAATTAGGTTCATTATTATATGCGGAAAGAAGTTTATATATATTTTCCAGAGGTATCTTTTGTTCGCCTATTTTGTCAACCAGTTCTTTTTTGTATTTTGATTTAACTATTTGAGTAGAAATATAAAGACCTTCAATCCAACCACCTACAAGTATTAAGGAACTAACATTTGAACGGTTTTTATCTGATAAATAACTATTCATTTTTTCAAATCCCCTTGTAGATATATAAAGGATAGAATCTGCATTTTTTCTGTTGGATGCAAGTCTTTTAATAGAATTAAAGTCAAAAAATTGGCCAACTTTTAGATCATTGGATAATATTTTAACTGCATCAAGATATTTTAATGAAGTATATGTCTTTTCATATATATTAATATATCCCATATCGGTTACGTAAATTCCAAGATTTAATGCTTTATTAAAACTTCTATTGTAGTTTGAAACATTTTCAACTTTATTTAGCATCTCATCATTATATTGAGACCCTGATTCTTTAATCAATGAGTTTATTTCCAAAGGAGAAGGAAAACTTTTAAGAATTTTTTCCACATCTTCTTTGGTCACATTTGAACTTTTGGAACTATTGGCTATAGAGTCAAAAATGTCAGATTCATTTTTTTGATTACCCGAACTGCAACCCCAGACAAAAGTTAATGTTAAAATAAAACAATATAATATTTTTTTCATGTATAGATTAGCTGATGATTTAAAATTCTATATATTGCAAAATTAAGTAAATAATCCAGTATTAAAAATAACTATAAATACCTGTTTTTATTTTTTAATGAAATAATAGCACTGTAAAAATAAGGAAATATATAAATCAATTACTCGATATCTAATTTAATTCCTTCTGAATGGGAAGTAAATTCAGGTGCATAAAAACATTGTATTGTTGTAATCCCATTTGAGAAATATCCTTTTTGGAACGCTCTTAGAGGATATTCAAAAACATATGTGCCTTTTGGCAGATAATTAAAGAAAAAATTTGTAGCAACATCAGTCGTACTTTCATAATATCCTAATCCATTCTGGTATTTATATCCGGAAAGAACATTTATTGGTTCGAAACCTGCTGCTCTCATATCTTTCATGTGGATGTATTCCATGTCACGATCTGATCTGATTTCAATTCTAACCTTTACCTTATCTCCTGTTTTAATTGGTGTTTGTTCATTTACCGGTTTTATAACAGGACCTTCCGGGGTGTTTATTTCCACAAAAAGTTTTTTTGTGATTTTAAGTGGAGTTTCATGAGGAGTTATCTTGTCGAGTTGTTCGAAATATTGCCAATAAGCTGCACCCCAGGCTAAACCTTCATCTTTTTTTGTAATTGTAATATTTGCCATTTGAGGTTTTATTTCGGACGCTGTATATGAAGTTTTAAAATATCCTGTTCCGGCTTCAGCCTTTTTGTCATAAGATAATTTCTGACCACCAACTGTAATATCGACAAGTTTATCATTGACAAGCAGGTTCGTTCCTTTTTTAAGAATAGCGTAGCATGCATCTGCTGTAGCTTTTGTTGTTTTCCAATCCTGTGTCTGTTTTTGTATTAGTAACCATGTTTTAATATCTTCGACTGCTTTTTGGTCATTAGCAACTTCATCAAAAGCTTCAATAAGGAGCGAAGCAGTTTCTACAGGTGCCTGATACCAGAAATATCCACTGTTTGACATTTCTTTCCAGTACATACCGAGTTCTTCATTATTAATAGCATTTTCTCTGAGAGATTTAATTATGTCTGCCGGTACAGATTTTTCATTATATCTGTTTAATGCAATTGCAATCATACCTTTAAGATAATTGTTATAATTAAGCCAGTATTTTTTAGCCTGATTGAAATAGTAGTCGAAAGCTTCTTTATTTATTTTATTGATTTCTATTTCGGGATAAAAACTGCGGGTATAAAGATATTGTATTTGAAGATTGCTAAGAGTATTTTTCTTTAAATCCATTTTATTCGATTTCAAAGATTCATAATCTTTTGTTATTTCAGCATCAAGATAATTGATTGCTTTTTTCTTAATTGAGTATAAAGTTTCCGGTTTTATATTTGTTATCTTATTTAGTTTTCCAAACCCTGCAACTATATGCTGAGTGATATACCTGTCTGATTGCATTCCCAGCATCCATGGCCAGCTTCCATCTGGGAGTTGAAACTGTAAAAGTTTTGAAAATGCTCTGTCCAGTTCATACGACATTTTATTAAGATCGAAAAGAAGAGCTACCCGGTTTTTACTTTCAGTTTCACTTTGGGCATTAAATACCCATGGAGTTTGTTCTAAAAAGAGAGATTTGAGTTCCTGATTTTTTTCAAGATTTGAAAGCAATGATTCTTTCCCTGAGGATTTCCATAGATCAAAAACCTGCTTTATTTTTGGATTTGAATTAACTATAAAAGATGCAATACTATTTGCATAATAACGACTAAAAATCTGCTCGCTGCATTCATATGGATATTCCATCATATACGGAAGAGCCTGAATAGCATACCATACAGGGTTAGAAGTAAATTCCAGTGAAAAATTATAGCTTTTGATGGTATTTGAAGATTTCGAGTAAAGAAGTTTTTGGAATATAAAATTTTTTATTTGTTTTCCTCTGATCGGAAGAGGCATTGATTCTGTGACAAGCATTTTGTTAGTAAGAACAGGAATGGTGATTTCCTCGCCGTCTGAATTATTTCCTGATTTTGCTACAATTTTGCATGTTATTGCCTGTAAATCTGAAGGAATTGTTAAGTCCCAGCTAACGGATGTATTCCCGTCTTTATCAACTGAAAATGATTGTGTAGTTGAGGAAGATTTAGCAAAACAAATTTCATCAATGGTTTTCATTGTAAGAGCATCAAAAAGAAAGAGTTTAGCTTCGCCATTTAATTTTCCTTCAGACAGATTTGCAATTTTGGTTGAAATAGTGATTTTATCTCCTTCACGGAAAAAACGTGGAGTATTGGTCGTAATCATCAGATTTTTTTGTGTAATCATAGTATTGTAAGCAAAACCATATTTCAGATCTTTGGTATGTGCAAATCCCATAAAGTTCCATTTTGTAAGACTTTCGGGAACAGTGAAATTTATAATAACTTCTCCGTTTTCATTAGTCTGAAGGGCCGGATAGAAGAATGCTGTTTCATTGAAATTCTTACGGATAGAAACTTTTGAAAGATCTGTTTCTGTATTAATAACTTCCGGATAGATCTCTTCTTTTGGTGATTCAGATAATGGAATTGGTTCTTTGTCTTTATTTTGAGGTGTGGGTACTGACATTTTTTTCATATTTGGAGCTCCGGAAGCTTCAGTCTTCATGCTATACATGGTGTATTGATTTCTCATACCATAGAAATTATCAAATCCAAACCAATTGAGTCTATCATAAATTTTATTATAATTGTTAAATGTATACCCTGATCTTTCAGGAGAAAAATCAGTTGAATTATCAGTATTAAAGTAATTTTCTGACCAGGACATGTGAGGGTAATAATTATGAAAGATGTTAAAGTCCCATGAATTCTTCCTGAAAACATCGAGTGATGCATCATACAGAGAAGCAACCATTTCGGCTGCTACTTTATCAGCATCTTTACCTTTTATTTTAAGTTTCCATTGTTCTTTATCACCGGGATTTAATTTATTTCGGAAGGTTTCGAATTGTATATCAAGATTTTTATTTGAATAGTCAACCTCTATGGTTTGATCATAATGATAACAATCATTAAGTTTTACAAATGTAAAGTGAACTCCGAAATTACCTCTTTGTTCTTCCGTAACAGGAATTTCAATCTTTTTCTGTTCATTATTAAGTTCTATCCATTCTTTGGAAACTATTTTGTCTTTTTGTTCTATTTCATAGATTACTTTTACTTTTTTCAAAGAGGTTCCTATCAGAAAAGAAGCTTTTTCTCCGGGTTGACATTTGGATTTGAGCATTGTAAACCAGCCAATTTTATTAACAGGCATTTGCTTTTCTTTATCAGAGAATAATGTGAAATATCTGTTATTTTTAATTTCGGTTCCTGATTTATCTTTAGCTGATATTTCAAGAACATAATACCCATTCTTAAGAGTTGAAAGTTGAAAGTTGAAAGTTGAAAGTTTTTCGGATTCGGTATAGAATGGTTCTTCATATACTTTGGATTCTTTTGCCCATTTAAGCATATTATTTTCATCATAGTAACAATCATTTGGGAAATCTTTCCTGAATTCATCTTCTTTTATAAGAAACATATCAGGCTTATCCCATTTACGATTGCGAAGAATCCTGTCCGGTTGTTTTAACCTGAATATTTTGATAACCCCATTTGTTTTTTGCTGGATTCCATTAATATTTTCAGCTATTATTCCGAAAGAATCTGTTTTAGATATATTAACTTCTGATGGTATATCAACATTAAGGAAGAGTTCCTTGTATGAAGTTTTTACAGTTTGTTCACCTGAACGGGTTTCTCCGTTAATATCCGAAACATCGGCAATAATTTTGTAGTTAAATATAGGATTTATGGATTTATTTATTCCGGGATCAGGTATTGCCTTAAATGATATTGTAAATTCACCTTTTTCATTAGTAGTAGTGAATCCGTTAGTTATTTCAATATCATTTCCGGATGGTATAGGTCTCCACCACCATGACCAGAAAGGATATCTGACCTGACGTACAACACGGAACTTAACTTGTGCATCGGTAATATTTGAACCTGAAAATGCTTTGGCAAAACCGGTAATTTTAATTGTTTCACCTGTTTTATATGCTTCCTTTATAGGATTGAATCCAACTTCAAATTTAGGCCGTTTATATTCTTCTACTGAGAAATATTTGTATCCCAGTTCATTAGTAATGAACATTGAGCCATTTAATTTTCCTGAAGGGGCTATAAAAGATCCGCTAAATGAACCATATTCGTTTGTTATTACATCTGTTTCGGAAATCAACTGCCGGTTGACATCATAGAACTTGACTTTTGTTTTAAAATCAGTAACAATATTATTTGTTTCTCCATCAGTTTCAAGGGTAATTCCTTTATAATAAATGGTTTGTCCGGGACGGTAAATTGCTCTGTCAGTGAAAAAATATGTTACTTTTCTTTTTGAAGGTTTGTAATTCTGATCTCTGAACAGATAGAATTGTTCATTTGAAAAAAGCTCATCTTTTTCTTTACTAAATTTAATGTAAAAATTCTGATTATTTTCTTTGTCAGAAGAAATAGTAATCAGCCCATCCTTATCTGAAGTAAAAACATAACCTTTATTAAATTCATTTTTTCTGGTATTATAATTGAATTTACTAAAATATAGCTGTGCATTTACATCTTTAAGAGGTTCACCTGTTTCCCTGTTAAATACATAAAAATTGTAAATACCATTTTCAGCTTGTCTGTTAATATAACTGATTTCAGAAGAATAAAAATCAATAAAACTTATCCGGTCATTTTCAGAATCAAATTTATCTCCAGTAGAAGCAATTAGAACATAGTAACCACATTTAAGGGAAGGTATCCTGATTTCTGTTTTATGATTTTGATAATCTTCACTTTGAGGAGATTTAAAGATAATTTTTTCAGCATTGTTATCCAATTCTATCTCTTTGGCTTCTCCTATATTTAGTGACCATTCTTTTACAGACTGTTTATCAAGGTAATATTTCAGAAGATCTTTGTTATCATAAGTGGAGAACATTTCTTCTTCAGGATTAATCTTAATTATTCTGAAAAATAAATTCTTAATCATTTTTGAAGTGAGAAGTGCAAGTGCAGGTTTATCCGGCATAATTGCTTTTTCAAGTTTAAGATCAATATATGGTTTCTTTATATCATTAAGAAGTAATTCACATTGCTTTGAGGCATCAGTATCGGGAAAACGTTTGATTGCTTCTTCTGCAATTATGTTTGCTTTGCTGATAAACCATCTTCTGCCGGGATTAGTTTCAGGATCATATCCAAGGCCGGTTTTATAATAAAACTCAGCTAATTTAAGAGTGATTTCTGTTGATGCCGGATAATTTATATATTTATTTTCAAGTGTTTGAAGACTATTAATATATAAACTATCATTATCCTCAAAGGTTCCCTTATTGTGTACCATTTCCAGACGTTTCAGCTCAATATCTATAAGTGCGGAAGGCTCTTTATCATTCAGATGAAAGATAGTGAGGTCCTTAAGGATATTAAGTGCATAATACTTTAGTGAAAAAGTATCTGTAGTTGAAATATTTAATTTAGTAAAATCTGATCCCTGAAGAAGATAGTCTTTATTATCAATTTCAAATTTATTGGCAGGTCTTATAATTCCCGGTTCTTCATTAATATAAAAATCGACAGCACGATGAGCAATAAAATCGAATAGGGTAGCGCGTAGTTTGCTGGTGTTGGTTCCCTTAGTTAATATTTCATCAAAGATATTCAAATGAGTATTTTGCAGAATCTCTTTATTTGAAATGGATTTTTGGTAGTTTGAAATGACTTCAGCTACAATTTTTTTCAGATCCCATGTATCGATATCATCAGAAATTATCTGAGAAGTTACAGAACGGTTAAGAAATTTAAATCTGTTGTTTTCATAATATCTCCAGTATATTTCTGCAAGAACTGAATGAAGAACAGATTTTAATGGTTCAGGAGATGTAGTTATTTCTTTTTTGAAATCACTGATAATTAATTTATAGGAGTTTTCTTCAAGTGTGAGTCTGTATTTTGATTTATGAAAGAGTGCTTTAACAAAATTTGGTGCGTTATTTTCTGTTTTAGCATAATTGTATATGATTTCCACCTGTTCCAGTGCAGATCTGGTCAGGCCTTTTCCTTCCAGTGAATCAACCTTTTTCCAGCTGTTTTCATAGCTAAATAATTTTAACCCTGCTTTTTGTCTGCCTTGTGAAAAGACTGTCATTGTACATACTATTAACAGTATAACTACTAATATTTTTTTTCTCATCATCAATATATTAATATTTACAAAAATAATGAATTTTTTAAAACGGGTTATAGATTGGAAAATTAAAGTTTTATGATGTAATTTTAAATGATGATTAAATTTATTAATTTAAAATATGATAGTTAAAGATAACAAATATTTATCTATTAAGAGTAAACCTTTTTCAATATTTACTGTCTTATGAGCATGAAGGAAAATTCAATTTGCAGAGATTGATGAATAGTAATTATTGATTTTCAATGGTAAGGGATATTATTAAATGAAAAATAGAGCTATAATCCCGATTTATTGAAAAATTTAACGTACGTTTGTAGACTTAAAATGTTTGTTGATCAGAAAAATAAAAAATACAGATGAAGATACAAATGGTTGACCTTAAAGGTCAGTATTTAAAAATCAAAACGGAAATAGATAAAGCTATTCATGAAGTAATTGATTCAAGTGCATTTATAAATGGTCCTGCCGTTAAAAATTTTCAGTCAGAACTTGAAAATTATCTTGGAGCAAAACATGTCATTCCCTGTGCTAACGGAACAGAAGCTTTACAAGTTGCTATGATGGGACTTGGACTAAAGCCCGGAGATGAAGTTATTTCAACTTCATTTACTTTTGTAGCGACTGTAGAAGTAGTTGCTTTGCTTAAGCTTACACCTGTGTTAGTAGATGTTGACTGGGATACATTCAATATTAGTCCTGAAGCTATTGAAAAAGCAATAACACCAAAGACAAAAGCAATTGTTCCGGTACATCTTTTTGGTCAATGTGCAGATATGGAGGCTATTATGCAAATAGCTAAAAAACATAATTTATATGTTATTGAAGATACCTGTCAGGCAATTGGTGCAGAATATATATTTAAAAATGGTAAACATCAGAAAGCCGGTACGATAGGTAACGTTGGTTGTACTTCTTTCTTCCCTTCTAAAAACCTCGGTTGCTATGGTGATGGAGGAGCAATTTTTACAAATGACGATAATCTTGCAAAAGAAATAAGATCAATTGTAAATCATGGTATGACAGTAAGATACTATCATGATACAATAGGCGTTAATTCAAGACTTGATAGTATTCAGGCAGCTATACTTAGTACAAAGCTAAAATATCTGAATAATTATAATGAATCAAGGAAAAAGGCGGCAGATTATTATGATAAAGCTTTTAGTAATAATCCAAAACTTATTATTCCGGGGCGATTTGAAAATTCTACACATGTTTTTCATCAGTACACTCTCCGGCTTAATGGAGTAGATAGAAGTAAACTGATTGAATTTCTTGGAGAAAAGGGAATTCCGGCGATGATATATTATCCTGTAGCTATGCATATGCAGAAAGCTTACATTGATCCAAGATATAAGGAAGGAGATTTCCCTGTTACTGAAAAATTATGTGCAAGTGTAGTTTCTCTTCCAATGCATTCAGAACTTAATGAAGAACAATTGAAATATATAACCGACAGTGTTTTGGAATTTGTAAATAAATAATGCTATGGAATATTACGTACACGAAAGCGCTATTATTGATGAAGGTTGCAGAATAGGAAAAGGAACAAAGGTGTGGCATTTTTCTCATATTATGAACGGATGTGTCATAGGAGAAAACTGTAATATAGGTCAAAATGTTGTAGTTTCACCTGATGTTGTATTAGGGAAAAATGTTAAAGTACAGAATAATGTTTCTATATATACCGGGGTGATTTGTGAGGATGACGTTTTTTTGGGACCTTCAATGGTATTTACAAATGTGATAAATCCAAGAAGTGGGGTAAACAGACGTGGACAGTACCAAAAAACATTAGTACACAAAGGAGCTTCAATAGGTGCTAATGCAACAATAGTTTGTGGTCATGAAATAGGCGAATTTGCTTTTATTGGTGCAGGTGCAGTTGTTACTAAAAATGTTCCTGCATATGCTCTTGTAGTTGGAAATCCTGCAAGACAAACCGGATGGATAAGTGAATACGGGCATAAGCTTAAGTTCAATAATGAAGGCATAGCTGTATGCCCGGAAAGCTCAGAGAAATATTTGTTAAAGGAAAACAAAGTAACAAAACTATCATAACTTAAGAATGTATATTACTGAAAATAAAGTAAAATTCGCAATTGTCGGTTGTGGTCATATAGGGAAAAGACATGCTGAGATGATTAGCAGAAATCCCGAAGGAGAGGTTGTGGGATTATGTGATATAAAACCCAAAGATCAATTAGGAATAGATAATTACGATGTTCCTTTTTTTCAGTCGTTGGATGAAATGTTAAAATCAGATATTAAATTTGATGTGCTTAACATTTGTACTCCTAATGGTCTTCATGTTGAACAATCACTCAAAGGTCTCGAATACAGAAAACATATAGTATGTGAAAAACCTATGGGACTTACTACTATGGGATGTGAGTCTGTTATTTTCAAAGCATTACAGGTTTCCAAACAAGTTTTTTGTGTCATGCAGAACAGGTATTCTCCTCCTTCTGTCTGGATTAAAGAGATTATAGAAAATAAGATTTTTGGCGATATTTATATGGTTCAGCTAAATTGCTATTGGAATCGTGATGAAAGATATTATAAAAAAGATACGTGGAAAGGAAGTAAAGAGTTTGACGGAGGAACATTATTCACCCAATTTTCACACTTTATTGATATAATGTACTGGCTTTTTGGAGATATAAAAGATATCCAGGCAAAATTCAACAATTTTAATCATGCAAATCTTATTGAATTTGAAGATTCAGGAATTGTATCATTTAATTTCGTTAACGGTGGGATGGGGAGTATCAATTATTCTACATCTGTTTGGGATAAAAACATGGAAAGCAGTATTACTATAATCGGAAGTAAAGGAAGTGTTATGATAGGCGGTCAATATATGAATCAGGTTGAATATTGCCATATCAAAGATTATGTTTTACCTGAGCTTCCTCCTGCAAGTCCTGCAAATGATTATGGAGATTATAAGGGGTCTGCAAATAATCATCATTTTGTAATAGAAAATGTTATAAATACTCTTAAAGGACGCTCTACAATTTCAACCAATGCTCTGGAAGGATTAAAAGTTGTAGATATTATTGAAAGAATATATTCATTAAAAGATAAAACATTAACTAAATAATAAATAGCCATGTATAATAATTTAATAAAGAAACAAACTAAACTTTCTGTAATAGGTCTTGGCTATGTTGGCTTACCTATTGCATTGGAATTTGCAAAGAAAATATCCGTAATAGGTTTTGATATAAAAGAAGAAAGAATTGAAATGATGAAGAAAAGCATAGATCCAAGTGAGGAGCTTCCAGCTTCTGCATTTGAAGGTTGCGATATCGAATTTACTTCATCTCTGGAAAAACTTAAAGAAGCTACTTTTCATATTGTAGCTGTACCAACCCCTATCGACAAACATAACCTGCCTGATCTGACTCCACTTATTTCAGCTACAAGAACAATAGCCAAAGTATTAAAAAAAGGAGATTATGTAGTATATGAATCTACAGTTTATCCCGGATGTACTGAGGAAGATTGTGTCCCTATTCTTGAAGAAATTTCAGGCTTGAAATTCGTTAAAGACTTTAAAGTAGGATATTCACCGGAAAGAATAAATCCGGGTGATAAAGAACATACTTTGACATCAATAAAAAAAGTTGTTTCCGGCTGTGATAAAGAATCACTTGAAGTTATTTCAAAGGTTTATGAGTTAGTAGTTACCCCCGGAGTTTTTCAGGCACAATCAATAAAGGTTGCAGAAGCTGCAAAGATTATTGAAAATACTCAGAGAGATGTAAATATTGGTCTGATGAATGAATTGTCTATAATTTTCAACCGTATGGGCATTAATACATTTGATGTACTGGAAGCTTCAGGAACAAAATGGAACTTCCTTAAATTCTATCCCGGACTGGTTGGTGGTCATTGCATAGGCGTAGATCCTTATTACCTTTCATACAAAGCAAAAGAGTATGGATATCATGCTCAGATCATTAATTCAGGTAGATTTGTTAATGACTCAATGGGAGGTTATATAGGAAAGCAGGTAATCAAGAAAATGGTCGTTGCAAAGAAAGATATTTCCAATTCAAAGATATTAATCATGGGAGCTACATTCAAGGAAGATGTTAGTGATATCAGAAATTCTAAAGTTGCTGATATTGTAAGAGAACTTAAATCCTATGGAGTTGTGGTTCATATTACTGATCCTCATGCTGATTCTAATGAATTATATAATGAATATGGATTCAAACTAACAAAGAAAATAGAAAAGGATTATGATGCTGTAATAGTTGCCGTAAGTCATAAGGAATATATGAATTTTGATGAAGACTATTTCAAATCAATTACTTCTCCTAATGCTACTTTGGTTGATGTTAAGGGTATCTACAGAAGAAAAATTAAAAAAATGCATTACTGGAGCCTGTAAAATGGTTTTAGTTAAAAGTATAAGAATGGGGGATACGGTACTTGTAACAGGTGGTACAGGGTATATTGGTTCTCATACAGTTGTAGAACTGCAGCAAAAGGGTTATGAAGTGATTATTATTGATAATCTTTCTAATTCTTATGAGAATGTTGTTGATTCAATTGAGAAAATTACCGGAATAAGGCCCGGCTTTGAGCAGATTGACCTTTGTGATAAACTAAGTCTTGATGATTTTTTTAACAAACATCAGAACATTACTTCTGCTATTCATTTTGCTGCCCTTAAAGCTGTTGGTGAATCTGTTGAAAAACCATTGCTTTATTATTATAACAATATTACCGGGTTAATAAATCTGTTAATATGTATGATTAAATATAAAGTTAATAATCTGGTATTTTCATCATCCTGCACAGTATATGGACAACCGGAAATTCTTCCTGTATCTGAAAAAAGTCCTGTATTAAAACCTCTTTCACCATACGGAAATACTAAACAAATAGCAGAAGAAATCATCACTGATACATCCGGAAAATCAAAAATCAAAGGAATCCTTCTAAGGTATTTTAATCCTATAGGAGCTCATAGTTCAGCACTTATAGGGGAATTGCCAATAGGTGTGCCGAATAATCTTGTTCCATTTATTACCCAAACTGCCATAGGGAAAAGAGAATGCCTGAATGTTTTTGGTAATGACTATAATACACCCGATGGTACATGTATCAGAGATTATATTCATGTAGTTGATATTGCTAAAGCACATGTTATTGCTTTAGAAAGATTATTATCAGAGAAAAATGAATCCGGAATCGAAATCTTTAATCTTGGGACCGGTAAAGGGAATAGTGTACTTGAAATAATTAATACATATCAAAAGGTAACCTGTAATAAACTTAATTATAGAATTGTTCCCCGCAGACCCGGAGATATAGAAAAAATATATGCAGATACCGCTCTTGCAAATAATGTACTTGGCTGGAAAGCAGAGAAAACTCTCGAAGATATGATTCTTTCTGCCTGGAATTGGGAATTATCTCTTTTGAATAATTAATCTTTTTTTTCATAAATTAATAAATAGCATTCCGCCACTCTACTATAAGTAGATGGCGGCAAATGCTATCAGACTGTATTTATTTGTAACTAATTATAAGATATTTAGCAGGATCTTTGCTAAGATAAATATCACTATGACTGATCCGGCAAATATTATAATAAATCCAAATCTTTCCATAAATCCAGGTTCTTTCTCAGGGAAATTTTCTTTATTTTCCATATAATTTAATAATTATTGATTTCTAAAATGAGTATATAAAAATATCATAGCAGTCCTCAATGAAGACTGCATGCATTAAAAAAAAGAAATCTATCAGGAATCAAATTATTAAACGGTGATAGGCAATATGAAACGGATAAAAATTTATTTTATTTATCCGTTTGGAACAATAAGAGGCAAAAATATTTTTTAAATATAAAGGAGAATGCCTGTTTGTAAAAAGTATAAATACTTTTTTGACACTATTGGAATTCCTGAATGTTTGATTATTATTATGTTCATTTATAGATGGATGGAGTATACCTATAATTGAAAGAATATTTTCATTTTCTTTTGAATTAGTATTTTGAGATATTCCACCGTTTTTTTCTGCCTGCTTGGAAGATACCTGTTTATTGAGAATAGAACTATTGAATCCATTTATTGCAATGAATCCGAACAGGGAAAGGATAAATATTAATATGTTTTTTCTATTAAGCATTCTGTGGCGAAGATAGTAATTTGTTTTTAGTTTAATCCGGGTTATAGTAAAAGCAGAGGTTTTATTCCTGCGGGATGGTATCCTA
>JAUZOY010000004.1 GCA_030706235.1 Bacteroidota bacterium
ATTTCTTTTATTAACTCATTAATATAAATTTTAGCTTATAGTTAGTTTAGTGTTACTAACAAAATATATTAAAAGCATAATCGTTGCATAACAAAACTCTATTATTATAAATGAGAGAGGGTGTAGTTAAAAGATTTATATCGTTTTTTTAATTGTTCATTATCAATTATCAATATATCGAATTTTTAAAGCTTATTAAAATGATATTTTTTGCAATAATTACAGCTTTTTTTATACCTTTGCTAAAATTTAACTAAACCATTGTGATGTATGGAAGCAAAATTTTCAGAAAGCGTTAAAGACGTAATGCAATACAGTAAACAGGAGGCAATAAGGTTAGGTAATGAATATGTAGGAGTTGAACATATATTCCTCGGTATACTTAGGGAAGGGAAGAGTAGGGCAGTGCAGGTTCTTTCTTTACTTGGGGTTGATTTGGATGAAATTAAAAGAAAAATAGAAAATGCAATAAGAAATGACGTATCATCCTCAACAAATCAGGAAAATATTCCTCTTGTAAGACAAGCAGAAAAAACTCTTAAAATTACTTATCTGGAAGCTCGTCAATTCAAAAGTCCTGAAGTCGGAACAGAGCATCTGTTATTGTCGATACTTAAAGATGATGAAAACATAGTTACAAAGTCATTGATACTTTATGGAGTAGATTATCAATCAGTAAAGGATGAAATTATAGATGTTTCTTCTACAAATGATTTTAATCCAAAATCGCAGTATCCGGGAGGAGCAGATGATGAAACTGATGAAGAAAGAGGTGGATTTGGACCTGCAGGCGGAAAGAAAATTTCTGAAACCAAGTCTAAAACCCCTGTTCTTGACAATTTTGGGAGAGACCTCACTAAATTAGCTGAAGAAAACAAACTTGATCCCGTTGTAGGAAGAGAAAAAGAATTGGAAAGAATAGCACAGATATTATGCAGAAGGAAGAAAAATAATCCTATTCTTATAGGTGAACCTGGTGTAGGAAAGTCAGCTATTGCAGAAGGTTTAGCATTAAGAATAATGCAAAGAAGGGTCTCAAGAGCGATGTTTGATAAAAGAATTATTACCCTGGATCTTGCTTCTTTAGTTGCAGGTACAAAATACAGAGGACAGTTTGAAGAAAGGATGAAGGCAGTGATTAATGAGCTTGAAAAAAATCCCGATATAATTCTGTTTATTGATGAAATCCATACTATCGTAGGAGCCGGTGGTGCTTCCGGTTCACTGGATGCTTCAAATATGTTTAAACCTGCTTTGGCAAGAGGAGATGTGCAATGCATAGGCGCAACTACACTTGATGAATACAGACAGTATATAGAAAAAGATGGTGCTCTTGAAAGAAGGTTTCAAAAAGTTTTGATTGATCCTACTTCTGTAGATGAAACTGTTGAAATCCTGAATAATATTAAGGAAAAATATGAAGATCATCATCTTGTTAAGTATTCTGATGAAGCTATAAAAGCTTGTGTTTCTCTTACAGCAAGGTATATAAGTGATAGATGTTTGCCTGATAAAGCAATAGATGCAATGGATGAAGCAGGATCAAGAGTTCATATTACTAATATTCATGTACCTGCTGAAATAATCGAAGTAGAGAAAAAAATTGAAGAAGCTAAAAAAGATAAAACAAAAGCTATTCAGAGTCAGAAATATGAAGAAGCTGCAAGGTTAAGAGATATTGAAAAGAAATTTACCGACGAACTTGAAAAAGCTAAGCGTAACTGGGAAGAATCAGCAAGAATTAACAGGGAAATTGTTTCAGAAGAAAATGTAGCTCAGGTTGTTGCAATGATGACAGGTGTTCCTGTTCAAAGAATTGCCCAGAATGAAGGTGATCGTTTGTCAAAAATGGATGAAGAACTAGAAGATTCAGTAATAGGCCAGAATGATGCTATAAAAAAAGTTGTTAAAGCAATTCAAAGAAACAGGGCAGGACTGAAGGACCCGGGTAAGCCAATAGGTTCTTTTATTTTCCTGGGACCTACCGGTGTCGGGAAAACACATCTTGCTAAAGTATTATCAAAATATCTGTTTGATTCTGATGATGCTCTGATAAGAATTGATATGAGTGAATATATGGAAAAATTTGCTGTTTCCAGACTTGTAGGTGCACCTCCGGGATATGTCGGTTATGAAGAAGGAGGTCAGCTTACAGAAAAAGTAAGACGCAAACCATACTCTGTAATTTTACTTGATGAAATTGAAAAAGCTCATCCTGACGTTTTCCATATCTTACTACAGGTACTTGATGATGGTATTTTAACTGATAGCCTTGGAAGAAAGGTTGATTTTAAAAATACAATTATTATTATGACTTCTAACATTGGTACCCGACAATTGAAAGAATACGGACAGGGCATTGGATTCAGTACTTCTTCTAAACAACAAAATAAAGCAGGCATAGCTCAGAGTATAATTGAAAATGCATTGAAAAAGGCTTTTGCTCCTGAATTTCTCAATAGAATTGATGATGTAGTAATTTTCAATAGCCTTGAAAGAGCCGATATTCATAAAATTATTGATATTGAATTAAGACAATTATATAAGAGACTTGAAAATCTCGGCTATGGTGTAAAGCTTACTGAAGCAGTAAAAGATTTTATTGTAGAAAAGGGTTGGGACGCTCAGTTTGGCGCAAGACCATTGAAAAGAGCTATTCAGAAATACCTTGAAGATGCGCTTGCAGAAGAAATAATAAAATCCAAACTTCACGAAGGTGATGTTATTACAATTGATTATGATGACAATCAAAAGGAAATAAAAGTAAATATTTCCGGACCTAATGATGATGTCGCACCTAAACACGAAAGAACAGAAAAAATTAAAGCAGAAAAAAATAAAACAAATGATACGGAATCAGATATAGATTAATAACTGACATTTACAACTACAACTATTATGTTAAAAGATATGTTTGCAAAGAAGTCTCTTACTAAACTTATGGACGAGACTACAGAATCTCAAAATGGTTTAAAAAGAACTTTGTCTGCAACAAATCTTATAGCTTTAGGTGTTGGTGCTATAATCGGGACTGGTATTTTTGTTCTTACCGGAACAGCTGCTGCAAATCATGCAGGTCCGGCTCTTGCAATATCTTTTATTATTTCAGGTTTGGGTTGTGCGTTTGCAGGTTTATGTTATGCTGAGTTTGCTTCGATGATACCAATAGCAGGGAGTGCCTATACATATTCATATGCAACTCTCGGTGAATTTATAGCCTGGATTATTGGTTGGGATCTGATTCTAGAATATTTGTTTGGCGCTGCAACAGTTGCTGTTGGTTGGTCGGGTTACATCGTGAGTTTTTTAGCTGATTGTAAAATAAAAATCCCCGAAAATTTATGTCATGCACCCCTAGAACATACACCTGCAGGGTGGCATTTTACCGGGGCAATAATGAATTTTCCTGCAATTTTTATTATTGCATTAATGACAACTTTACTTGTAATTGGAATAAAAGAATCTGCAAAATTCAATAATATAATTGTTTTTATTAAAGTTGTTGTAATTCTTTTGTTTATAGCATTTGGTGTATCATATATATTGCCTTCCAACTGGACTCCATTCATTCCTGAAAATACAGGTACGTTTGGTGTTTATGGATTAAGTGGAATATTCGCAGGGGCAGGAGTTATCTTTTTTGCATATATCGGATTTGATGCAGTTTCAACTGCAGCGCAGGAAGCCAGGAATCCTCAAAAGGATATGCCTAAAGGTATATTGGTATCTCTTATAGTTTGTACTATACTATATATTCTTGTAGCGCTGGTTCTTACCGGTATAGTGAATTATAAGGAACTAAATGTACCAGCTCCGATAGCATTGGCAATTGACAGATCAGGAAATGCATTAAACTGGTTAAGACCACTGATAAAAATTGGTGCAATAGCAGGACTTAGTTCTGTGGTTCTTGTAATGCTTATGGGACAACCAAGAATATTCTTTTCGATGGCCAAAGATGGATTATTACCACAGAGTTTTTCTAAAGTTCATCCTAAATTCAAAACCCCTTATATTACTACTATATTAACCGGGGGAGTAGCAGCACTTGTTGCCGGCTCTTTACCAATAGGTATTCTTGGTGAACTTGTTTCCATAGGGACTTTGCTTGCTTTTGTTATTGTCTGTGTTGGAATTATTGTCTTAAGAAGAAAAAATCCGGATATAAAACGTCCATTTAAAACTCCATTAGTACCTGTAGTACCTGTACTTGGTGCATTAATTTGTTTTGCTCAAATGTATTCACTTCCGTCTGATACGTGGTGGCGATTGATAATCTGGATGGCAATAGGGTTTGTAATATATTTTACTTATAGTATTAAACGAAGTAACCTTAGGTAGATTCAGGATTTTTATCCTGTAAGAAAATGTTGAGCTTGTATGCAATCAGTAATAAATATAAAAAATAAAAAAGCAGAATTCGAATATTATCTCATTAACAAATTTACTGCAGGTATTCAGCTGACAGGGACAGAGATAAAATCAATCAGAATGGGTCATGCAAATCTTACTGACTCATATTGTTTATTTATTAAAGGAGAATTATGGGTAAAGAATATGCATATCTCTCAATATTCTGAAGGAACGTATAATAATCATGAACCCAAAAGAGACAGGAAATTACTTCTTACTAAAAGAGAATTGAGAAAACTTGAACTGAAACTAAAGGATCAGGGTGTTACTATTATTCCTACATTGCTCTTTATTAATGAAAAAGGTCTTGCTAAATTGGAAATTGCTCTGGCTAAGGGTAAAAAACTTTATGATAAAAGAGAGACAATGAAAAGCAAAGATGCAAAACGGGAGATGGAAAAAAGGATGAAAGAATGATATAAATGTAATAAATCTAAATAAAAAGCCCCTGCATTCTGAAATACCGGGGCTTTTTATTTAGTTATTTATTATTCCTTAATTTTTAATTATATTTCTGATAATTCTATTATTACCATCATATGCTTCAAACATATAAACACCTTCAGGTAAATTACTGATATCTATTTGAGAAATTATTATTTTATTTTCAGCATTATATTTTTTTTCGAATACTACAATACCTAAAATATTCATGACTTTTACGTCAAACATTTTTTCAGTTGGGGATGAAATTACCATATTATAGATTCCTGTTCCAGGATTTGGATAGATGTTTAAATCAATATTACTATTTTGTGTACCTGTAAATGTTATTTGATTATTATTGTCATTGCTATCAAAATCCTTACAATATATTGGCGTAACTACAACACTACTTGTTGAACTGCAGCCATAAAGATTTGTGGCTGTTACCGTATATGTTGTAATCAGTTGTGGTGACACAATTATAAGTGGTGCAGTAGAACCATTGCTCCATTTGTAATAATTGCCTCCGCTGGCTATTAGAAATGTATATTTCCCTTTGCATACTGATCTGTTTGCTCCAGCTCTAGCTATTGGCTGATTGCTTACTGATACAACGGTAAGGTCTGTAGCACTACAACTACCAGCATAAGCTGTTAATATATATATTTTGGTGATTGTAGGGGTTAGTGTTATTGAGGCAGTTTTAGTTCCCGTACTCCAGCTATATGTTGTTCCTCCTGTTCCTGTCAGAGTTACAGAGTTTCCTTTACAAACTGTCCGGTCAGGACCTGCATTTGCTGTTATTGCATTATCAACTTTTATAGCTATTTGTGTTGTTTCGCTGCATAATGATGTTACATTAACAGTTACTTTATATGTAGTAGTTGCTGTTGGTGCAACTGAAATAGATTGAAGTAATGATCCTGTACTCCACTTATATGTTACACCACCTGTTGCTTTTAAATTAACAGTGCTTCCTTTACAGATTGTTTGTGATGGAGTTGCTGAAATCGTTGGTAATGTATTTACAGATACTACAATAGTATCTCTGTTGCCACAACCATTTAAAGTTCCTGTTACAATATAAGTTGAAGTGACTGTTGGATTAACTGCGACTGTATCTTTTATACCTAACCCGTTGCTCCATGTATATGTAGATGCACCTGTTGCAGTTAATTTTATAGAACTTCCATTACATAATGATACATCGGAACCAGCATTTACAACAGGAATCTGATTTACAGTTAATGCTTTAGACGTTGATGTAGCATTTGGTTGACATATACCTGATACAATACATCTGTATTTATAACCTGTCATTGAAAATTTACATCCTTTAATTGAAAGCAATGCAGTTTGTGAACCACTATAATTTCCGGTGTCAACTACATCTTTGAATCCTGAACCTCTATCTTCCTGCCATTTAAAACCAGAACCTGAGTTTGATGCCGTAATTGAAAAATTTGCTGTACTACCATTACATACTGTTATATCGGAACCTGCATCTGTTATTACAGGTGCTTGATTTACATTTACAATAATTCTGTTTGTATTATAACATGCCGGTTGAGAATTGCATTTTACAGTTAAAGTATATGTGGTTGTTAAAGAAGGTGCAAGACTATTTACGTTTTCAGTTGTGTCACCTGATGACCATAAATATTTCCAAGTACCTGTACAACCTGAACCGTTACCTGAATGGTTACCCGTTAGATTAACAATATCACCTTTACATATTGTTATTGAATTTACTGCTCCATTTGCCTGAGCTGAAATTGATGGTGTTGTGCAAGTAGTAACGCTTATGTAATCATAAGTAGCACCTGTGCATGTAACAGGACCTTTTACTCTGTAATAATAAGTAATGCCTGAAGAAATTCCTCTGACAATATAACTTGTTACATTGCCTACATTAAGATTGTTAAATCCTGTAACTATATTAGTGAAGTTAGAATCTGTTGCTACATCTAAATAATAAGAAGTAACTCCCGGAACAGCATTCCAGTTAGCAGTAAATTGTAAATCAGATATTCCTGTCGCTGAATTAGGTATAATTCTTGGAGCTGCGCATGATGTTGTAAAATAACCTATTTCTGAATAGCATTCATTCCCATTTGATGTGTTTGGGTTTGCATCATAAGGTAATACATAAACTCTGTATGTTCCTGCATTTGCAAAACGTATTGTTACATTCCTTGTACCCTGACCTGATGTGATATAACTGGTATCGCTATAAATAATATCACCAGTTGTATTAACTTTTCTTACCATCCATTTATAATAATTTGCATAAGTTACCGCTGAACAGCTGAAATTATATTTCTTATTAGTATCCCATGGACCATTAATACCTGTGATTGTTGGTTTTGCTTGTTTACTTATTCTGCAATCACGATCTATTATTTTAATTTCATCTATTCCTTCAGTCATTGATGAACAGAATCCTCCATTTTCAATTTTTATTCTTACATTTTTATTTAGTGTTTTGTATGCTGAAAGATCATAACATATTGTGTTATATGAATTATCTTCTTTTTTCCAGCTATTATTTGGAAAATATGATTTAACAGGTAAACTTTTCCATGAGTTATTTGTGCTGTACATACCTATCATAATTGAGGCTTTGGGTGCGTAGAATGAATAATCTTCATCTGATACATAGCTATTTGGGCCTCCACATGGATATTGTGAAAGAAAATTGTATCTAAGTTCCGGATATGTAAGACTGTAGATATTTAATTCTTTTGTTACAATACCTGAAGTATTTGTAAGATTTGTACAAATTTCATTGCCATTGTTTAATGAAACATAATAATCTGAAGTTCCGTTTACTCCACCTGTTAATAGCCTTGAATTACAATTTGTTGTTTGATTGTTTGAATGATAAACTATATATTTATTAGTATCAGTTGGCCACCAGTTTGAAGTGAATGAATATGACATGGTATTTGAAATTTTTCCTGCACCTGATGCATAGATATTAATATCGTCTATCACTACTGTATTTGCTGGGGTAGAACCTCCATTTGGAAAAAATATGCAAAATGAAATAAGATTTCCCCCGGCAATTTCTCTTGGAATGTTAAATGTTCCTGCACTTCCACATGATGACCCTGTAATTCCTACCGGTAAATTTGCTGTGCCAAGTTTAGTCCATTCATTATCTGTTAAGTTTGAAGTGCTAAAGGTACAATGTCCACCTATTCTGAAATATATCACAGGTTGTGAAATTGTTGTTGCTCCTCTTTTGCCATTAAATGTAATTGAAACACCTGTACCCTGTGGAACTAAAATATCTGAAGTATACATGTATGCACTATTGGTCGTAGCTTGTATTAAAGGATTCCCAATTGCTCCGCCGCATGTGTAATTTGTACCTTGTGTTCTGGTGATACCAGATGATGTCCATCTGGTGGCAGAAGGCGTTGCTGTTGCTGTGAAATCTTCAGTGAATGGTAAATTGTATGATTGAGCTAAAATATTGCTCAAAATTGTTACAATAAAAGAAAATGTAAATAATAATTTTTTCATAAAAACTTAAAAAGATGATTGTGAACCTATTAGATGTTTTGCTGTACGGGTACAAAAGTAATAGTTTTTCACTATTAAAAAAACATAATTATTTAATAATTACTGTGTTTGTGATTGATTAATGTTTTAATAATTATACTATAGCTTTTTTTTATTATAATTTGACTTAATATTTGTGTTTTTTTTGTTTTAAATGATTGGCGCTAAAAATTATTTTCTATTAATCGGAAAATAGTACTTTTGTAAAATGTATCAACATTTTTTAAAACTTTTTAAAAATATTATATATGAATAGCAACTTAATTTTATCTTCAAACAGAGATACATATTTAAATATTGGAAAATATGGAATCACTAATGCAAAAGAATTATTTCATAACCCATCATATGAGGAACTCTTTGTTCATGAAACAGACTCCAACCTTACTGGACTTGAAAAAGTTGTTGTAACAGATACTGGAGCAGTTGCAGTTGATACCGGTATATATACAGGTCGTTCTCCAAAAGATAAGTATATCGTTGAAGAAGAAGTTTCCAGAAACAATGTTTGGTGGGCAAGTCCCACAAGAAAAGGCTCTGATAATAAACCTGTTTCAGAAAAAGTCTGGGGTGAAATGCTTGAACTTGCGCAGAAACAATTGACAGGTAAAAAATTATATGTATTAGATGCTTATTGTGGAGCAAATGAAAGTTCAAGACTTAAGATAAGGGTAATAACTGAAGTTGCCTGGATGGCTCATTTTGCTAAAAACATGTTTATTCGTCCGGCAGAAGATGAATTAGCAGATTTTCAACCAGACTTTGTTCTTTTACATGCATGTAAAGCTACAAACCCTAAATGGAAAGAACAGGGATTGAACAGTGAAGTATTTGCTACATTCAATATAAAAGAAAAAATGGCTCTTATTGCAGGTACATGGTATGGCGGCGAAATTAAAAAAGGAATGTTTTCAATAATGAACTATTTCTTACCTTTGAAAGGTATGCCTTCAATGCATTGTTCTGCAAACATGGCTAAAAATGGTGAAACTGCAATATTCTTCGGACTTTCAGGAACAGGTAAAACAACTTTATCAACAGACCCGGAACGTGCTTTAATCGGTGATGATGAACATGGTTGGGATGATGAAGGCATTTTTAATTATGAAGGAGGTTGCTATGCTAAAACAATAAACCTAAGCAAAGAAAACGAACCTGATATTTATAATGCAATTAAGAGAGATGCACTTCTTGAAAACGTTGTAGTAAATAAAAATGGAGAAATAGATTATAAAGATGGTTCAAAAACTGAAAATACCAGAGTTTCTTACCCAATATATCATATTAAAAATATTGTTGCTCCGGTATCAAAAGGAACACATCCTAAACATATCATTTTTCTTGCTGCTGATGCATTTGGAATTTTGCCTCCAGTTGCAAAACTATCAAAAGACCAGACAATGTATCATTTCCTAAGCGGATATACTGCTAAACTTGCCGGAACTGAAAGAGGAATTGTAGAACCAACGCCAACATTCTCTTCTTGTTTTGGCGCTGCATTCCTACTTTTACATCCAACAGTATATGCACAGGAATTAAGCAAAAAGATGGAAGAATATGGCTCAAAAGCTTATCTTGTTAACACAGGTTGGGTAGGTGGCGCATATGGAACAGGTAAAAGAATAAATCTGCCAACCACAAGAGCAATCATTACTGCTATACTTAATGACACATTAGTTGATGGCGAATTCGAAGAACTTCCTGTTTTTGGACTTATGATTCCTAAACAAGTTAAGAATGTAGATTCAAGTATACTTAATCCAAGAAATTCATGGAGTAATAAAGAAGCTTATGATAAGGCAGCTGTTGAGCTTGCGAAAAAATTCATTGCAAACTTCAAAAACTTCACTGATAATGATGAAGGGTTACGTCTTGAAAAAGCCGGACCCAAAATCTAAATCAATCTTATAAATATTTCTAAAGGTCCTGTCAATTATTAAAAACTTGACAGGACTTTTTAATATACAGAAGATATCACCTGAATCAATTATTTTTACGTTAATAAAATTATTGATATTTTCTGAAATTTTACTTCGTGTGTATTTATTCATTTGTTTTATGTATTAAAAAAAGTGTCAATAATCTAAATGTAAATGATCATTTTAATATATTAGTTGAAAATGTATAAATTTGCATATGAATAATTATAATAAAGCAAATGAATGTTTAAAGAAATATTCCACTTAATATTGAAGGATTATAAAATTGAATTAAGACAGAAAAATGTGTTAATGGGTATTGTTCTGTATGTTTTTTCATCTGTTTTTATGATTTATATCACTTTCAAAGAAGGTATATGTGACAATAAAACATGGATAGGTCTGCTTTGGATAATAATATTATTTTCGGTAGTCAGTACCATTGGTACCGGTTTTGCAAAGGAAAGAAAGGAACTAAGGTTCTATTTGTGCACACTTGTAAACATAGAGGCTATTGTTTTTGGTAAAATGATTTACAATATTATTCTTATGCTTATAGTTGGCATTGTTTGCTATACTTTCTATATAGTTCTTACAGGTAATATTGTAAACAACATAATTATATTCGGAATTACTTTTTTACTTGGTATCACAGGTCTTGCTTCTATTTTTACTTTGGTAAATGCAATTGCAATAAATGCAGACAATAATTTTACACTTTCAGCTATTTTAGGTATTCCATTGATTATTCCAATGTTGATTTTAATAATAAAATTGAGTGAGTATTCTTTGTTAGCAGAATATAATACGGAAATATTTAAATATTTCCTATTACTTTTTGCATTAAATCTTATAATTGCAGGGCTTACTTATCTACTCGCTAAATTTATAAAAGGTTAAACTTCAACTATTAATATTTGTAGTTTGACTAATAAGATATTTATTTCTGTCATGAGAGCTACGTGAGATCATTTCTGCAAGAAATCCTGTAAGGAATAACTGGGTTCCTATAATCATTGCAACAAGAGCAAGATAAAAAGCAGGTTTTTCTGTTATATCTCTTTTAATTGTACCATAAGATAATTGGTATAGTTTTTCACAAATTATCCATACTGAAACAAAACCTCCGATACCAAATGATAATGTTCCCAAAGTACCAAATAAATGCATTGGCTTTTTACCAAACTTTGTTACAAATACTATTGAAAGCAAATCGAGGAATCCGTTGATAAATCTTTCAAGACCGAATTTAGTAACACCATATTTTCTTTCCCTGTGCTGTACTACCTTTTCTCCAATTTTAGTGAACCCGGCCCATTTTGCAATAACAGGTATATATCTGTGCATTTCTCCATAAACTTCAATACTTTTAATAACATCAAGTTTATATGCTTTCAATCCACAGTTAAAGTCATGAAGATAAATTCCCGACATTTTCCTGGTAGCCCAGTTAAAGAGTTTTGTAGGAATTGTTTTTGACAACGGGTCAAATCTTTTCTTTTTCCATCCTGAAACGATATCAAAATTTTCTTCCTTTATCATCCTTACAAGATCGGGAATTTCATCAGGACTATCCTGTAAATCTGCATCCATAGTTATTACAACTTCTCCCTGTGCTTTTTCAAATCCCACATTCAGTGCAGCAGATTTTCCGTAATTTCTTCTGAATTTTATCCCTTTGATATTATTGTTTTCAAAAGAGAGCTTCTCAATTAAAT
This sequence comes from Bacteroidota bacterium, assembly GCA_030706235.1. GTDB lineage: Bacteria > Bacteroidota > Bacteroidia > Bacteroidales > GWE2-29-8 > JAUZOY01. The sequence continues at coordinate 12,047 of JAUZOY010000004.1, forward strand.
TCCATGACTTGTCTTTACTTCCGTCATCTACGAAAATTATCTCATAGCTGTAATTATATCGATACATTACATCAACTATCCATGCTGATAACTCACCTATAGATTCGTACTCGTTTAAAAGAGGAATTACTACGGATATATCCATTACATTACATCTTTAAAATTTGAATCATAAGATTTATCTCTTTTTTTTAGAAATGCTGAAGTTATCAGTGATATTATAAATGCCCCGATAGTGCTACTTATCAATCCTTTAATGTAATACAAATTTGAGTGCATTGAATCACGGCTTTGATCAATTATATTATCAATTTCTTCGTCTGATAATTTGTTAAAACTTTCCATTAATTCACGACTTTTATCTAAAAGTCTTTCTATTAAATTAGGATCTATTTTATATAATGTAAATAAGACAAATATTGAAATTATTGAATTGAAAAAACCTATCAATGTTCCATTAACCAGGGCTTTGCCATAGGAAATATAGCCTCCGAGAATTTTATTTCTGTAATTCATTGTTCCTATGATAATACAAACAATTAAAATGATATTGGTAACTATATTGACTATGATCTGATGATTAACTAAAAAATTAGATATGTATGATATCAGAATTACAAAAGTAGTAATACCTCCTGCTATCCCTCCATAAATAGATGAATTTTTAGCTAAAGATGTATTCTGAATTTGTTGATTTGTCTGATTGTTATTAAAATTTTCCATTAAACAAAAAGTTTAAATTTAATTGACAAAAGTATTATATTTTTTTCTATTTGATCAATAAATATAATTCTGAAATATTAATTATAAGATGGGTTTTCTGGATAATTGGCATATTGTGCAAATTCTTTACCCATATTAATCAGAGTTTTACGCCAAAGCATTCTTGGTTCTGTATTCATAATAAAATCAGTATCGAATTTTCCCATAAACCATGCATTTTCTTTTAGTTCTTCTTCAAGTTGACCTTCTGACCATCCGGAATGTCCGACAAAAAATTTAATATTATCTTCATTTATCAGACCGCTTTTTATACTTTCTTTAACAACTTCTGTTTTTCCGCCCCAGAATAATCCCTTTATAATAGGAATACTATCTTCAATTTGTTCTCCAAGAGTATGGACAAAAAAAAGAAGATCGTTTCTTACAGGTCCTCCATAAAATAAATTTCCTGAAAAAGGAGGGAAATCTTTAGCTACATTGGTGATCTTGATATCAAGAGGTTTATTCATAATAAAACCAAGAGAACCGCTTTCATTATGTTCAGCAAGAAGAATTACAGATCTTTTGAAATAGACTTCCTGTAAAAATGGTTCCGCTATTAATAAATTACCTGTTTCCGGCTTATTTTTCTGAAACATCAAATAATAAAATTATTATGGCAGCAATATTACTAAATTTTTATTACATCAGGATTCTGAAAATAAAAAATCTAATTGTCTTTTCTCAATATTAGCATTTTTTACAATTATTCTGACTTTATCTCCAAGCTTATATTTGTTCCCGTATTTTTGTCCAATAACACAATAATTTTCATCATCAAGGTAATATAAGTCTTCTTTTATATCATTAAGTCTAACCATTCCTTCGCATTTGTTTTCTTCAATTTCCACAAATATACCCCATTTAGAAACCCCTGAAATATGACCGTCGAATTCCTGTCCAACTCTTTCTTTCATAAACTCAACCTGTTTAAATTTTATGGAAGTTCTTTCTGCTTCAGCAGCTTTCTTTTCCATCTCTGATGAATATTTACATTGTAATTCAACTTTTTGTGTAGTAGGGAAGGTCTCATTATTCAGGTATAGATAAAGTAATCTGTGTACAATCAGATCAGGGTATCTTCTGATTGGTGATGTGAAATGAGTATAAAAATCAAAAGCAAGTCCATAATGTCCTTTGTTTTTGACAGTGTAATATGCTTTCTCCATTGTTCTGATAGAAAGCGTCTGGATCATATTTTCTTCACCTTTTCCTTCTATTTGTTCAAACAGATCATTAAATGATTTGGCAATATTTTGTCGGGAATTGATTTTCATCTTATATCCAAATTTTGCAACAAAGCGGGAAAATTCCAGAAGTTTTTCTTTGGTTGGTTCATCATGAACTCTGTAAACCATTGCTTCATGTTTTCTTGGAGTTTTACTTCTCCCTATAAGTTCTGCAACTTTTCTGTTTGCCAATAGCATGAAGTCTTCAATAAGCTTGTTTGAATCTTTCATTTCCTTAAAAAAAACATCAATCGGTTTACCGCTTTTATCAAGTTTAAATTTAACTTCTCCACGTTCAAATGCAATAGAACCTTTTTTAAATCTTTCATCTCTCAGTATTTTTGCTAATTTGTTCAGGGTATTTATTTCTTCCAGGAATTCACCATCCTGTTGCTCTATTATTTTCTGAACTTCCTGATAGGTGAACCGTCTGTCGGAATGTATTACTGTTTTACCAAACCATTCGCTGATAATATTTGCTTTATTATCCATTTCAAATACAGCAGAAAAACATAGCCTGTCCACATTAGGCTTTAATGAGCAGATATCATTGGAGATGTTTTCCGGTAACATCGGTATAACTCTGTCTACGAGGTATATTGATGTAGCCCTGTTGAATGCATTTTTATCAAGAACACTGCCTTCTTTAACATAATGGGATACATCTGCTATATGTACACCAATTTCCCATTTATTATCATCAATTTTCTTTACGGATAGTGCATCATCAAAGTCTTTGGCATCTTCCGGATCTATTGTAAAAGTTGTTATATCCCTGTAATCTCTTCTGTTTTTAATCTCTGACTTATTAATTGTTTTTTTTATTTTTTTTGCTTCATCATTAACTTCTTCGGGAAATTCTACCGGAAGCTCAAATTCTGCCAATATAGAAGATATTTCAACATCATTATTGCCTGGATATCCTAATACACGAATAATTTCTCCTATAGGATTTTTTGTTCTTTCAGGCCATTCAATAATTCGGGCAATCGCCTTTTGTCCTTCTTTTGCTCCATTAAGGCATTCAAGAGGAATGTATATATCAACAGGCATAGTTGAACTTCCTGGATTCAAAAAAGCAAAATGTTTACTTAATCTTACTATCCCTGTGAACTGAGTTTTTGATTGTTTAATTACTTCAACTATTTGTCCTTCCTGTTTTCTGTTTTTCCTTACCGGGAATAAAAGTACTTTTACTATATCCCCATGAAGTGCATGCTTTGTATTGTTTGGAGCAATATAAATATCTTCATCAAGAGTGTCTGATATAATATATGCTTTCCCTGTAGATTTCATATCCACCTTACCTGTAATATATGAATTCTGTGCAGTTACTTTTTCAATAAATTCTATATTCTTTTTGTATTTTCCATGGGATATTTCCTTCAATATTTTTTTTGCAGCAAGATCCTTTAGTAAATTATTGATTTCCTGTCTTTCCTGTCTACTTTTAATACATAGAATTTCAGATATTTGTTTATAATTATAACTTTTTTTTCCATTTTTACTAAGTATATCAGTTATTCCTTTAATTAAACTATCTGTTTTTGATTTTTCTTTTGTCATTAGTAAATTTGTTTGTTTATGAATATTAAAAAAGCCTTGATTTTTCAAGGCTTCAGTTTTTTTATACAGTCATTATATCTGCTTCCTTCGTTCCAAGGATCTTATCAATCTTTGTAATATATTGGTTAGTCAATTCCTGAACATCATTTTCCAGCTTTTTTATTACATCTTCCGGAATACTTCCTTTGGAAAGTTTTTTTGCTGTTTCATTTGCATCACGTCTAATATTTCGAATAGATACCTTTGACGCTTCTGCTTCAGCCTTTGCTTTTTTTACAAGGTCTTTTCTTCTGTCTTCAGTAAGAGGAGGTACCGGAATACGTACAACAGACCCATCATTAATAGGATTAAATCCAAGGTTTGCATCTCTTATTGCTTTATCAATTGCATTCAGAAAGTTTTTTTCCCATGGTTGAACTACTATTGTCCTGGGATCAGGAGTATTTATACTTGCTATCTGACTAAGTGCTGTGTTAGTTCCATAATAGTCAATATAAACACTTTCAAGCATTTGTGGACTTGCCTTCCCAGCTCTTATTTTAATCAGTTCATGTTCAAGATGAATTATTGCGCTGTTCATTTGCTCTTTGGCATGTTCAAAACAAAAGTTTACTTCTTCGTTCATAAACTATAATTTGTATTCAATTAAATTTACATTATTTCATGACTGCAAACTTACAATTTTTTTTTAAATTGTAAAGCTTTAATCATATAAATTCATATAACTTTAACTTTTAATGTCAATTTTTATTGCTTTCACTTCTTTTGTATATAAAAAAGATTCCATTCTTTTTTAAGAATAGAATCTTTGATTTTTTTTAATTAAGCATTAATAATTAACTATTGTATGCCCATTTCAGATAGATCGAGCCCCAAGTAAATCCGCCTCCGAATGCTGCAAGTATAAGGTTATCTCCTTTTTTAAGTTTATTTTCCCATTGTGCAAGGCATGAGGGAATTGTTGCTGAAGTTGTATTACCGTATTTATGTATATTTAGCATAACTTTTTCAGCCGGAAGCCCCATTCTTCTGCTTGTTGCTTCAATTATTCGAATATTTGCCTGGTGAGGAACTAACCATGCAATATCTTCTGATTTTAAATTGTTTTTTTCCATTATTTCTGCTGATACGTCTGCCATTAAAGTAACAGCAAATTTAAAAACAGGTTGCCCTTCCTGATAAATGAAATGTAATCTTTGATCAACAGTTTCATGAGATGGAGGCAAAATTGAACCACCTGCTTTCATATGTAAATGAACACGACCTGAACCGTCCGTTTTCAAAATAGAGTCCATTATACCGTCACCTTCATCTGAAGGCTCCAGTAATACCGCTGCTGCTCCATCTCCAAAAAGTATACATGTCGCACGGTCAGTATAATCTGTTATTGATGACATTTTATCTGAACCTACAACAATAACTTTTTTATGAGTACCTGATTCAACAAACTTTGAGCCAGTAATTAATGCATATATAAACCCGGAGCATGAAGCATTTACATCATAACTAAATGCGTTTTTAATCCCCACTTTGTCGCAAATAATATTTGCAGTAGCAGGAAACAACATATCTGGTGTAACTGTACTACATATAAGCAAATCAATTTCATCCGGAGAAATATTTCTCTTTCGGAGTAATTCTTTTACTGCGTTAGCTCCCATATCAGATGTACCTACTCCTTCTCCTTTAAGAATTCTTCTTTCCGAAATTCCACAGCGTGTCATGATCCATTCATTATTTGTATCTACCATCCTGCTAAGTTCTTCATTAGTCAGAATATAGTCCGGAAACCAAGCGCTTACAGCTGTTATAGCTGCTCTAACTTTATTCATTTTTTATTAATTTTAAGACTGTACAGTATTTTGAGTGAATTTTCTCAATGCTTTTTTTATTTTTCCAGATAGTTTAGCTTTTGAAATATCTCTGGATTGTAGAATCATATTTTTAATTGCAAGTGGACTTGATATTCCATGACCAATAAGAACAGTAGAATTAATTCCCAGAATTGGAGTTCCTCCAATATTCTCATAATTAAATTTCTCTAAATAATCGTCGTGGAAATTTCTTTTCTTAAAGATTCTATAGAATGATTCCATCTGTTTGAGTACTATATTTCCCGTAAATCCATCACAAACAATTACATCAGCTTTGTCTTTTATTAAATCCCTGCTTTCAATATTTCCAATGAAATTGAAATCTTTATTATCTTTCATTAGTTTAAAAGTAGACTGGGTAAGTATGTTACCTTTTTCTTCTTCAGTACCAATGTTTAATAATCCAACTTTAGGATTTTTAATATTTAATACATATTCTGCGTAAATTGAACCGAGTATTCCAAATTGATACATTACATCGGGACGGGCATCCGGATTAGTTCCTACATCTAGCATTACACCGACTGAACCGTTTTCTTTAGGTAAAGAAACTGATGTACATGGGCGAATTATACCTTCGATAGCATTAATACAATATATTGACCCTACTAACATTGCGCCTGTATTTCCTGCACTTGCAAATGAATCAATCTGTTTTTTTTTAAGCATATCAAATCCAATAACTATGCTGGAATCAGGTTTTTGAGTAAATGCCTTTGTCGGGTGTTCATTCATTTCAATAGTTTCTGATGTATGAACTATTTTAAATTTTTCAGGACTGACATTCTCTTCTTCAAGTATAGACAATATCTCATTTTTATTGCCTATCAGAAATATTTGTTCATCGGCAGATAATTCATTGATAGCGAGTATTGCTCCCATAACTGTAGCTTTAGGAGCATAGTCGCCACCCATTACATCTAAACCAATTCTCATGCTTGTATTAGTTTAAAAGATAGAATACTAAACTGCTACTGATTTTTCAATAGCTAATTGTCCTTTATAATAACCGCACTGATTACAAACTCTATGATATAATACAGGAGAACCGCAATTTGAGCAAACAATTATTGTACTTGCAGTTGCCTTGTAATGTGTTCTTCTTTTATGTTTTCTTTCCTTCGAAATTCTACGTTTGGGATGTGCCATTTTATGTATTTATATTTATTTAGTTATTATTCAAATTCTTTAATATGTTCCAACGGGGATCAAAATCATCCTCTATGTCTTCTTTTGTTAAATGTTCATTTAATTTTGAAATAATTTCAGGATTACAAGACGGGGTCCCGTTATTATTTTCAGGATGAACCAATTTATATGGCAGTGACAATACAATATACTCATATATATAATGAGCAATATTTATCTGATTATCAGATTCATTAATAACAATAACCTCGTCTGATTCTTCAAATATTTTTGTTCCGAATTTTGCTATAAGTCTGTTTTCTGCACTTATATTGAAATCGAAATTATCCAAACACCTGTCACATGGGACATTTACTGTTCCATTAATCTTAAAATCAAGAATCAACATATTGACCTTTTTTTCAAGTTTTAATTCAACTTTAAGTTTTCCTGTCTTTATCTCTGAATATTCAAAATTTTCAAAGAACGAATTGTCTATCGAATATTCAAAGTGATGTTTTCCAACGTTTAATCCTCCAAAGGATATCGTAAACTCTCTAATCTGTTTCAATTTGATAAACATTTAACAACGTGCAAAAGTAAAAAGAATTTTTAAATACATACCTAATTTTTTATTAAGGTATAGCTAAAGTTATATTTAATTATAAGTATCTATCGAATTTCCTTAGTTATGTTTTTAATCAAAAGCACTATCAATCTATACAATAAAACCTTTCTTTATGTTGAATATCTCTATTATATTCCCTTTCTAAAATATACTATAAAAGTTTTTTTAATTTTATAAATTAGTTATAAAATACTATTCATTTTTTTATATTGACAGAAATATTTAATGAAAATATGCTGCTATTTTGTTATCACTTAAAGTTATTTCACCTTATTTCTTCTCTTGTGTTAGGATTGATTTTTTTTTATTTGGTATTTGAATTTCTTTATTAAGCCAGAATATAGAACGCAGAATTTTTTACCAAATAAAACCTACCTGATCTGCATTTATTGTTTATATCGTTATCTCTTCAGTGAATTGATATGATGTAGTTATGTGTAATATTTGGAAAATACACATTACTTATCTTTTATCTATAGGAATCTTTTTCTTAGCAAAGATATCTATTTTGGATTCTTCCCCTTTAAAAAGTCTTATTATGTTTTTGGTATGAGTAATTGGAACAAGTATTGCAACTGATACTGAAAAAATTACCTGTGAAGGATAGCCCATATTAAATAAAAATATTGATATAGCAGGGAAACTTATTGCTGTTATTATAGAACCAAGTGAAACGTATCTTGTTAATATAAATATTACCATAAATATACCAAGACCTATTAGAGCAGGAAATGTGAAAATTGTAAGCCCAATACCTAAAAGTGTTGAAATACCTTTGCCTCCTTTAAACCCTATATAAATTGGCAAAACATGACCTATAATTGCAGCAAAACCTAGAATTATTTCAAGATTAATATACGATTCACCTGTAAGAATACCCCTAAGGTAAAATATATATGCAATTTTTACTGCAAGAAACCCTTTTAATGCATCAAGGATTAGTACAGGAAGTCCTGCATTTAATCCAAGTACTCTTATTGTATTAGTTGCTCCGGCATTACCGCTACCATGTTTTCTGACATCAATGCCATAAAAGGTTTTTCCAATGATGATTGCAAAAGGAATTGCACCTATTAAATAAGCAATTATAAAAGCAATTATAAATTCCAATATCATATATTTTTATGTTAATTATTTACAATATTTCTTAATCCAGGTTTTTGCATCATCATACCCCAACTCAAGGGCTTTTTGCCAGTCTATACAACATCCTGTCATATCTTTTAAATAATATTTTGAATTACCTCTGTTGAAATATGCCATTGCATTGTCTGGTTTCAATTTTATAGCTAGTGAATAATCCGCAATACCTCCTTCAAAATCATTCATCCCGGTTTTGATGCGACCACGGTTAAAATATGCTTCATAGTTATCGGGAAGTAATTCAATTACTTTATTAAAATCAGCCAGAGCATCATCAAGTAAATTTAGTTCAAAACGACATTTTCCTCTGATATAGTATGCAACTCCATTTTCAGGAACAATCTGAATTAGTTTATTGAATGAAATTATTGCTCCATTATAATTTTTCTGTTCGAATTTTTCGTAGCCATCTTTTAGATACTTTTCTATTTCCTTATTATTTTGACAGAGCCCTCTTTCACATCTAAGAAATGCAATAAATAAAATAAATATTACAACCTTACTTTTCATCTATTTAAATTTGATAATGTAGTTGTATATTCTTATATACAGGATGTACATTTTAAAATTGGAAAATTTACGGATTAATTATATTTATTCGTGGAAAATTCTGATTTTATGTCCTCCATCCTTAAGGTATTTTTGACGTTTGAAATAATTCAAATCTGCTTCCATCATTTCTTTTACTAAACCATGCAGATTATATTTTGGAGTCCATCCAAGTTTACTTTTTGCTTTTGATGCATCTCCAATCAGCAAGTCAACTTCTGTAGGACGAAAATAATTTTTGTCAATGAGAACAACTTCTTTACCTATTTCAAGCTGATATTCAGAATTATTACATTTCCTGACTATTCCTTTTTCATCTATTCCACTGCCAATAAATTCAAGTTCGATTCCTACTTCTGCAAATGACATTTTAATAAAATCTCTAACTGATGTAGTAATTCCTGTTGCTATAACGAAATCATCAGGTTTGTCTTGTTGAAGAACAAGCCACATTGCTTCAACATAATCTTTTGCATGACCCCAGTCTCTTTTAGCATCAATATTTCCCATGTACAATTCGTTTTGTAAGCCTAAAACAATCCTGGATATTCCTCTGGTGATTTTTCTGGTAACAAAAGTTTCTCCTCTTTGTGCTGATTCATGATTAAATAAAATGCCATTGGCAGCAAACATATTGTAAGCTTCTCTGTAGTTTACTACTATCCAGTAACTGTAAAGTTTTGCAACAGCATATGGAGATCTTGGATAAAACGGAGTCTTTTCGTTTTGGGGTACTTCCTGAACAAGACCATAAAGTTCTGATGTAGATGCCTGATATATCTTTGTCTTTTCTGTAAGATTTAACAACCGTACTGCTTCAAGTATTCTCAAAGTTCCAAGTCCATCTGCATTAGCAGTATACTCAGGAACTTCGAAACTGACTTTAACATGTGACATAGCCCCAAGATTATAGATCTCATCTGGTTGTACTTCCTGAATGATTCTTATCAGGTTGGATGAGTCAGTAAGGTCACCATAATGCATTCTGAATTTTACATCTTTTTCATGTGAATCTTTATATAGATGATCTACTCTGTCTGTATTGATTAGTGAACTTCGACGTTTAATCCCATGAACTATATATCCTTTTTTTAATAGAAATTCTGCAAGATATGAACCGTCCTGACCAGTAATTCCCGTTATTAGAGCTACTTTCATTTTTTAAGAATATAATTTTTTACAAAAATAATATAAAAATTTTAAAAGATTATAAAATTTGAAAACTTATGTAAGTGTATAATTAACTTGTCGGATCAAATCAGACGATATATTACTTGTGTATTTATCGGGAAATTAGATGGAAGAAACTGATTCCTGAAAATTTATTAAATATTTTGTGAAACTCGGATAATTTTCAATATAATTGATATTATCAAAATTACAGTGTGACCAATAGTCCAGATCCTGTAAAACCAGAACTTTTTTTCCTAGTTCTGTAGCTTCCTGTATGATGGTTGAATAATAAGAAATTACAAGACTTGAATTTAAAATAGATTCTCTGCTACTTGAAAAAGTATCATAAAAATATGTTTCTTTTTCAGAATCAATGAAATCACTTAGTTCGTGAGGTAGAAAAAAAGTTCCGGGATGTTTTCTGATTCTGAAAATGAGCGAATTATCGCTTTTTTTGTGATAATATTTAAGATACTCCAAAATTTTGATGTTATCTTCATGTACATCAGATAAACATACCAAAACCTGGGATTTTAAAATATTTTTCGGCTTGATTTTTTCGTTTTTAAATAATTCTATCTTATATATGTTTTTTACTCCCCATTCTTTGAAAATTTTATAAGAATTTTCATCATATACAAGAAGATTATCAACCGGAAGATATCCTGTTTTCTGAAGTGGGTATCCATGTTGAAGTATTCTATAATTCAGAGATAGCTCACGGCTTAAGTTTATAAATAGTGATGTTCTTGAATGTACTGCTGAATTACTTAATATTAGTTTAGCATTTTTAAAATTTTTTTTAAAGAATTTTATGTAACAATCTTGTTCGGCAGCAGCCATTGATAAACTACGAAGTAATCTTTTGCGTGGTATATCTTTGTTTATATCGAAACCATAATATTGCCCTAAATCAATTTTTTTAAAGATTATTAAATTAGTGAAATAATTTTTATAAAAATTTCTAAAAAGTGAGAAAGGATTTAGTAATTGTGTAAAATATATACATTTTGAGGAATTTACGAGTTTTTTTATTCTTTTGTCAGCAACAAGGTATAAATAATCTTCATTTTTATTGGAAATATATAAATTTAACCTTTTTATCATTGACTGATTATATGTGTCATATACAACAAAATTTTCGTATTGTTTATAATGCTTAATATTTACGGGGATGGAAAATAGATTTTTAATATGTATGATCATCCATTCTAACCAAAAGAATCTCAATGTATAATGTATTCTTGAAAATAAAGTTTTTTTTTCAATTTTCTCCGGATCAGCGAAGAAAACATTAATATTTCCTGAATATTTTAGTTTTTTATAAAGTGTTTTATCATCGACAATAGCTATGAAATCATTTTGTTTTTCATATTTTTTAAGTATGTCTGTAATAATGTAAATAGCATAAAATAGTAATTGAAAATGTTCCTGAAGCTTAAGCATAATGGAAACTCCAGGTGAAAGATGTTTCTCTTTTGTTTTAAAATTATGATTAATAGTGTTTACGGTCTTTTGTATAAAACTATAGATAGAATCTTCTACTTTACTTTTATCTGTTTTATAATATTTAATTTTATTAGGGTCAATTTTATAATTTTTTAGTAGATTGTTTTGGGTAATAAGGTGATATTCAGTAGAATTGTCAATAAGCCTCTGAAGTTTGTCATTATATTTAATCCTTTTTCTTGTTATAAAGATTAAATTCATATTAGTTTGATTAGTTGTGTGATTTGATAATTTATTTTAAACATTTGCTTGGTTAAAGCCGTAATTTGGTATTTTATTGTTTATTATTAACAATATTTTTATATACCTCCAGTGTTTGTCTGGCTATTGATTCAGGATGATATCTTTCAAAAGCCAATTCTTTAGCTTTTGAGCCCATCTCTTTAGCAATATTTTTATTGTTAATTAAAAAACGTATTTTGTCTCTTAATGTTTTGGTATCATTATTCTTAATAATAAATCCTGTTTCACTGTCTTTGATCATATATGGTATACCTCCTACATTTGAAGCAATTACAGGGACTCCAACTGCATTTGCTTCTCCTATTATCATAGGTGCAGTCTCTGCTTTAGTGGGGAGAACAAGACAGATTGAATTTGCAATTTGTTCCGGTATTTTACTGTTTTCGATAAATTTGTAATATTTGATTTTAGAATCGAGGTTCTTACTTTTTATATATGGTAATATTACATTTTTGTAATATCTCGTCTGATCTGTAGAAATTATTAACAAAAAAACATTTTCTATTGACTCAATTGCTTTAACAATTTCAAATAATCCTTTTCTTTCTACGTCATTACCGATAAACATTATCTGATTTGATTCAAAATTAGCGTTTTTATGAAAAAAATCTTCTGCAACAGAGTTGCAGATATAATATTTATTGATTTCAGGATTAATATTTTTTATTGAATCTTCAACGTATTTTGAAATTAAGATTAAATTTTTAATTTTTTTCAGAACTTTTTTCTCTACTTTAATTCCGTAAAGCAATCTTAATTTATTTTTAAATCCAATAGCAAGTTTATAAAAATCTTTTGTAAGTCCATGAAGTGTAATAACCGAAGGATAATCAAGATTTATAACTTCGTTAGCAGGAAATTCAGTAGATTGTCCATGAATAATATCAGGTTTTATATCGTCAATTAATTTATAAAGTTTTTGTTTCTCCCTTTTAAAGTTTGTTAGAAATTTTGATACTGAATCTGATGGTTTCAGGTAATGAATTATTACATCATTAACTGTAATTTCCTGATCAAATGTAATTTCTTTATTAAATGTAATGATATGGACTTCATTTTCTAATTTAACCAATCCTTTTGCCAGATTAAAAACCCATGGATATGGATGCTGAGGTGTTTGAGATATTAAAGATAATATATCTCTGTTAATATAAGAAGGATACCATGAAAGTATTACAATTTTCATTAATTACCTTTTTTTAAAAGTTTTTTTATTATTTTATCTGTTTCATCAACAACGTCTTCCCAACTTCTATAATGATTTTTAGAAGTATCCGGCATTTGATTTGCTACAAAATTATCAATAAAATTTATTATTTCATCAGGATTATTGCCGGGTATAAGATTATTGAAATTATCTTTTTTTATATGTCCTAACGGAGTTGCAACAACATATAACCCGTTTATCAGATAATCGAAATATTTAAGTGAACTCCCATAAAATCCATATCTGGACCAACTGTAATCGCCATAGAGAGCAAGACCTATATTTGAATTAATAGTTAAATAACTAACCGAATCTCTCGATAAATCAGAAAATATAAAAACATTTTGTATATTTTTATATTTTTCAATTAATGAGATATCATTGCATATTAATATAAAGGCCGTATTTTTATTGGTTTTAGTTATGATATTTTCAATTATATCAATCCCTTGCCACGAAGTATTTGTCCCAGACCAAATAACGGTTTTTATGAATGAAGACTTGATTTTATTAACAGCTTCAATTATTGAATCAGGAACATTTAGTTTACTTATATCAATCTTTTCCCCTCCATTTTCAACTATTACAACATTTTTACATTTTAATTCATTTATGCAATAATTTTTCATGTTTTCGCTGATTGCTATAACTGTATCTGCATAACTAATAAGCGATTTTAATTTTTTATCATTTTTAATTACCTCATTTTTATTTCTACCAAGCATAAGTAACTCATCTGAAGGACTATTGAACTCCACTATGGTTTTTTTACGAAGTAATTTTGCTATCAGAGGTATATAATTTGTCTTTCCGAAATAAATAAAGCGAACATATACTAAATCTGAGATAAGTATTTTGTAAATCAGAGAGATGATGTTTTTTGATGCTTTAAATGTAAAATCATCTTTTTGATTTTGAAATGTAATGATCTCATATCCTTTATTATGAAGACCTTTAGCTAAATAATACCCATGTACACTTGCTCCACCTGTAACCGGGAAAAACTTAGGATAAAAGAAAGCTATTTTAAAATTTTTCATTGTCCGCAAAAATACTATCTATTTCTGTAAACATACACCTTTTTTTATTATTTGTTTATAGTATAAACATAACCTACACAGGTTTCTTTAAATTAGAAATTTATGTTTATAAATATTGTTGTTAACAGTTGCTATAATAAAATAGGTGCCTTTTTTAAACCTGGAAATGTCAAACTCCTTAATGTTATCATATTGGTTAATGTATAAGTCCTTTTGGTATATTAGTTTATTATCAATATCATAAATCATAAAATTAATTTTATCCTCTTTATCAGTATAAACCTGGACATACAATTTGTCTTTACCCGGATTTGGATATATTTTAAAAATCTGATCATCTGATTTATTAATTAATTCAGGTTTGATATGTATTTTACCGGTATTGGGAATAGAATTAAATTCAAGATATTTAGTTCCGTTATTGTTCTCTATTACAAAAGGTAGATTTTTATAGTTTTGGGTTAATGATAGTATGCTTGTCCAGTTAATAGGCATTTTTATTCTCAATGTAAGAGGAAAATTATAAATACTGTCCGGAAGTTCTTCTGTTAATTCAAAACTATACTCATCATTTGTTATTTTAATAGATTTTATTTCGGCGGATTTTCGTTCTTTAATATATCTAATAGCATTCCCAAATGTAGTTACCCAAATTTTGGATTCGTTAGCTTTAATTTAATCAAGATGTTGTTTTAAAAAAGAAGATTTTATAGGAGAGTAACCATTTGAATCAAGACCATGAATTAGTTCAACAAGCCATCGATTTTGTTTAATGTCAGTGTCTATCAATGAGTCAGCGTACTCTATTTTAGTAGTTGTATCAAAACTAAAACAATATATTTTATAAAAATTTATATTGTTAACATCTGAGTACCATCGTTCAGTTGATCTTGATCCTATATAATAGTTAGAAACTAAATTTATTACATCAGTATTATATTTACCCCGGGGTAACTTAATGACACACATTTTGGGCTTTTAACCTTAGAATTTATTACATCTCTGGAAACGGACAATTCATAATTACATTCTTCAGGTGAAATATCAGTAAGATTATAATGATTTACTGTATGGCTTCCAATTTCATGTCCTTGGTTTGCATTATTAATAACATCTGTCCAGTTAGCAAAAGAATTATGACCGATCAGATTAGTAATTATAAAAAAAGTTGCTTTAAAATTATTGGAGTTTAGCATATCTGTCGCCTGTCGAAACGGACTGCTATAACCATCATCAAATGTAATTGACAATGCACTTTGTTTATTATTATACCATTGAGTAATATTATAGTCAAGTTGAGAATGACTTTTTAAAAAACTTAACAAAAACAACAAAAATAGCATTGCTGTTTTTATTTTAATGTTAAAACTTTCTTTAGAGAAGAATTCTAAATATTTAATCCTCTGTACCATACCCGGATTAAGTTTCTTGGAAAATATCTAAATGGGCAAGCAAATATAAGGAAAATAGTTAAATAGTATGGATTCATAGGGTTTCTTTTAGAAAAAACATTGTTTTTTAACGAAAAAATGGTCCTTGAATATTTGTTTTGAATACCTGTAGGTTCATTTGTAATCCATAGTTTGAGATTTTCATCTGTAATTAATTTATAACCTTTCCGATATGCTCTGATTGTATATTCATAATCTCCACCATAATGCGGTAGTAGTATGTTATGAAATTCTCCTATTTTAAGCATATCTGAAAATCTGAGAAAAAGCCCTCTTGTAGAAAAACAATTTGCAGGATTTTCCGGAGTCGCGTCATTTATCTTAAATCTCTTCCAGTCTATGCATTTTCCCTGATCAAATAAGATACCTGAATTCAAATCGTAGGCTTTTGCCAATAATATTGATTGTGAATTAATGTCCATTAATTTTACAGCAGTTTCAAGAAAATTTTCCTCAAAATATGTATCATTATTAATTAAAAGTACAATGCTATCAGATCCCTTTGCATTATTTATTAGCCATTTATAGCCCTTTTGAAAACAACCTCCGACCCATAAATTACCATTGCCTTTAATTAATGTTAAAGATTTTATCATTTTTTTTACAAAAATTTCTGTTCCGTCGGTTGAGCCATCGTCAATCAGTAATAAATGATAATTTTTATATGTTTGTTTTAAAAGACAATTTATAAATATCTCAGTAATTTTAATACGATTATGTATAGGTACAATTATATAAACGCAAGTATTTTCCGGTGGCATTCTTTCTTGTTTGATTATTTTAATTTAATATTTCAGAAAATGACTGTTGATTATTCATTGAATTTCTTATAAAATTCATCAATACTTCTGAAATAATGTGCATTTTCCTGTATCCAGTTTTTGTCTTTATTCCACCACTTAAACTCATTTAAAAAAGATATTATTTTTTCATCAAATCTTGATTTAATTAGTTTTGCCGGAATTCCTCCAACAATAGTATATGGCGAGACATCTTTGGTTACAATAGCTCCTGCTGCTATTATTGCACCATCACCGATTTTTATTCCATCAAAAATAATTACATTATTTCCTATCCAAACATCATTCCCAATTTCTACAACATATTTCTTTTCTTTATCTATATATTTATGTTCTTCAAAAATTGTTTCATTTGTATACGTAAAACCTGCCTGTCTGTTTGTAGAAAAAAAAGCTGGATGAATTGAAACAAATTCACTTGCAGGATGCATCCCTATACATGTCCTGACATAATCTCCAATAGCACAATAACGACCTATTTTGGTTTTTCTGATTATAGAATTATTTGATATATAAGAACCATAACCTAAGTAACTGTCTAAAATTTCAGTATTGTTATTAATAGAATTTCCGCCTTCGAAGAAAGAACTATTATTAATTTTCGATTCCTTGCCTGCAAGTATACCATATTTTTTAATTATCTTTTTTAAGCGATATTTATCCCTAAAGGATTCCGGTACCAATGAGCGAAAAATTTTTAACATAAAATTATTGTTTTTTTCCTTCCCCTTTTGTTGCTATAAATGAAAATGAACCGGTAGAATATAATATCCTGTATTTTTCACTTGACCGGTATGAATTTGAAAAGTATGATCCTAACTTCCACCATATTCTATGAAGTAAATAAAGTGGAAGTACCAATAAATGAGCAAGTGATCGTGATAACCTTGGAAAAAGGCCCATTATAGCCTGTGCTTTCAGAACTGACCATGTTGCACTTGGTGCAACTTTCTCTATTTCGAATCCACTGGAAGATAGAGAATTGAAAACCCCTAAATGAGAATGGTGGTAAAAACTATTCCCATGAAAAGGTTCCATAAATGCAACAGTTCCAATTAATTTGCCTTCAGGTTTCAGTACCCTGTAAACTTCTTTCATCATTATAAATGGATTTTGAATATGTTCTAATACCGCAATTGAAAGTATAAAATCAAAACTGTTATCTTTGAAAGGAAGTGCATGTCCATCTCCCAATATATATGCATCGGATGAATTATCATAATCTAATCCTACATATTCAAAACCGGCGTGTTCACATACTCCCTTGTGTACAGTAGTCCCACATCCAAGATCCAGCATAATGCATTCCTGCCCTTTTGCTTTTGGAAAATAACTTAATAGTTCATTATTCAGATGACTTGGCACTTTGAAGTTCGTATAATCTACCTCAGGAAAAGGATTTTTATTCAAAACTTTGAAATCGAAACCTTTTTCCGGTAGAAGATTTGTCCCAACCTCAAATTGCAGTTGAACAGTTTTCCCCCTTCTAAGTCGAAAATCAATCTGACCTTTATTTGATGTAGTATATTTATCCTGACATACTGTGCATATAGCCTGATTGTCTGCTATTTTAAGTGGATTTCCGCAATAAGGGCATGCCAGAATATCAATTATTTTTTTTGAAAGTTTAATCTCCATCTTTCTGCAATTTAATTTAATCCGCTGATACTATTTGAATATTATATAATCTTATACAATAATAGTTTTAGCGTTTACAGCTATTATTTAGCATATAATTTTGCAAAGTTATTGTTTATTTCCATAATAAATAAAATGTAAATTTGTTCGCTTTTTTTTAATCAGAATTTTTTTTAATGTCTGAATGGGAAATAAAGTCTAAATTATTTTAAATTTGTATAAAGCAATATGTGAATCATAGAAAATATTTTCAAAAATTTGTAATTTTATCCCGAATAAAAATCGGACCTTTGCAGTATAAAATAATTAAAAATTAAAATTTAAAGAAATGAATTCTATTATTACATTAGCTATTGTTATAGTTGTTATTTTTTTTATCGGTATTAAGATCATCAGACCAACTGAAAGAGGTTTGGTCGAAAGATTAGGAAAGTATCATCGTTTTGCTAACCCTGGTTTTCACTGGATAATGCCTGTAATTGAAAAAATGTACAGGGTAAATATAACCGAACAAATGGTAAATGCAGAATCACAGGAGATAATAACAAATGATAATCTGAATGCAAGTGTAGATGCTCAGGTTTATTTTAAAGTTAAACCTGATGAAGAAAGCGTCAAATGTTCAATTTATAATGTCAATAACTATAAATGGCAGATTGTTAATCTTGCAAGAACTACTTTAAGAAATATAATCGGAACTCTTACTTTAAAGTCTGCAAATAGTGAAAGAGGTAAAATAAATGCTGAATTACACAAAACTCTTTTAATGGAGACACAAAACTGGGGTATTGAAATTGTACGCACTGAACTCAAGGAAATAGATCCGCCTAAAGATGTTCAGGAAACAATGAATAAGGTTGTAAAGGCCGAGAATGAAAAAATTGCTGCTATTGACTTTGCTTCTGCCCGCGAAACAGTCGCTGATGGTGAAAAACGTGCAAAAATTAAAGAAGCTGAAGGTGTTAAACAAGCAACAATTCTTCATGCAGAAGGTGAAGCTGAAGCCATCAAGCTAGTAAATGAAGCAGCTGAAAAATACTTTATAGGTAATGCGCAAATATTGAGAAAATTAGAAGCTTTAGAAAAATCTCTTGCGAACAATTCTAAAGTTGTAATTCCATCAGGATCTGAACTGGTTAATATTATTGGTGAGATGGCAGGTGCCGTTCCAATAAATGTTAAACCTAAAAACCAGGATAATAAATAAAGTTTAAAGCCTCTCTTCGGAGAGGCGTTTTACCTTATTAATTCCACAAACCCTTTTAAAATATACGTTCTGTTATTAAAGCCGGTATATTCTAATATCCAGAAATAAACGCCTTCCGGACAGTATGTTTCGTTATATTTTCCGTTCCAGCCATCTTTCAAAAAATCCGTTTTAAATATTAATTTTCCCCAGCGATTATATATTGATAATTTGCTGTTTTTTGTTTCATTCATAATTATTGGAACAAAAATTTCATTCTTGTCATCATTCCCCGGAGTAAAAACATTGGGCATTTCTATTTCAGGATCGCAAACTTTTAATAATACTTTTATACTGTCGGTTACGGAACACTTATTAAAATTCACAGTCACTTTATAGATACCTTCATTAGTGATTTTTTTTACAGGATCAGTCGTTTTGTCATTCCAAATGCAGGTACTTCCGTCAAATATGGTATTTATTATTAAAGAATCTCCAATACATATACTTGTATCGTTGCCTATTTTGACATCATATGATTTTACATTGACCTTGAACCATGTAGTGTCATTTTCTCCGAATGCAATATAAGTTTTAGATTCATATGGATTCGCTCTTATAGATTTGTCTTTTGATATAATTTTATCCGGTTGCAGGCTATCAGCCCATCCGATAAATTTATCATTACCGGTAACAAACAATGTGTCTTCTTCTCCTTTGCATATATCATTTTTACCTGATATTTTTAAAAATGATTTTATCTGATATAATTCTATTTTGTCAATAAAATAATTGGCAGACATGTGACCCTTATTATTAGAACCGATAAAATCAGTGAGTAAATCATCCCGAAAATTTCCTATAGTTATATATTCATAATTATCAATTGGAATAAAATAAAATGTAAACTTCTTCCAATAATTCAGATAATTGTCAATATGAAAATCTATCTGAGGGTTTAATATTATAGGCTCTGTTGTTAATTGTTTTAATGAATTCATGGAAAAGTTAATCCCAATGTTTGTGATTCCGCTGTCATTCCCAATTTTTCTACCATTAGTAAGATAAAATGAAATCTGATATAAATTTCCTTTAGTTAATGATTTTGATAATTTTGTTGATAAATATTCCCTGTAATTTGAATCATTTTTATATACTACCAAATATGTTGCAAATCTTGCCTGTCCTTCTCCGGAAAAAGGGGACAATGTACCAAATTCCGGAATGTTCATATATCCTTTTGTATTAAGGTAATCAGGTGATGCATATTTCCCTGAGCTCGAATAGTGACCGTTAACATTTGACCAACCAACTGCAAAATTCAATTCGCCTGCATCGTTCGGTAATTGTAAATATTCTTCGAAATCCCCGTTTGATACAAAATTCTGTGCTTCTGAATTGAATGTTGTAAATACAATAGAAATTACAGGTAGTAAAATTAAGCTTAAAACCTTAATGATAATGTTTTTTGCCATGTTTTTTTGACATTTAACATTAACTTTTTGAAAAAAAACTATGCAAATCTAAAAAAAGTATTGCTAATTCATTTTAATTTTTATAAAAAATAGATGTATTTGTAGAAAAATTATTAAAAAAGCATTGCAAATTTGCAATGCTTTTTGTAAAATATATTGAAGAATTAATTCTGTGATTAAAATAACGATAACTATAGCAATTAAAAGATCAACTGTTTGACTTTATTTTCATATCCGTAATTGATTCTAAGTATTCTTTTCCACATATTTATTAATTTTCTTCGGTTACGTGTGTCAACGAAGAAAACATATAATGCTTTAGATGCATCAGTAATGCTAAGGTTAAAATCTTTAATGGTAATTTGTTCAAATGGTTTATTTCTGCTTTCAATATCAAGGTCTGAATCAGTCAGGTGCAGAATCTTGGATTCGCTATTAATCCTTTCGTTATTTTTATTTTCCATCTTAGTATCTTTTAATAGTTTTTCCTTTTGGGTTTCATACATAAGACACACTTTTTCTAATTGGTTGCCGTTTTTTTTTAGGATTTTTTTTAGATTATTTCTTAAAAAATAAATCTTATTGATTATCAGATTTGAATAATAACGCATGTGTATTTTTTTTATTTTATACTTATTCATTAAATAAAAATTCCGTAGGTTTGAACCCCAATATTTACAAATTTTTAATTAAAGTAATGAAAAACAAAAAGTTATTAAGTTTATTATTTTTTATGATCATTTTTTCATGGTCTTTTATTCTCAAAGCAGATGAAGGGATGTGGTTGCCTATGTTTATCGATAGATTAAATTATGTCGATATGCAAAAGGAAGGGTTACATCTTACAGCTGATGAAATATATAGTATCAATCATTCCAGTTTAAAAGATGCCATAATTTCTATGGGCGGTTGTACCGGTTCAATTATTTCTAAAGAGGGTTTAATGATAACCAATCATCATTGTGGATATGGATATGTGCAATCTCATAGTAGTGTGGAACATGATTATCTTAAAAATGGCTTTTGGGCCAAAACCAAAGCAGACGAACTTCCCAATGAAGGAATGTATGTGAAATTTCTTGTAAGAATGGAGGATGTATCTAAAAGAATTCTTTCGTCTCTTAATGATAATATGACAGAAAAAGAAAGAAATGCTAAAATAGAAGAAATTTCAAATGTTATTAAAAAAGAAGCAACTGATGGAACTGTATATGATGCTTCAGTAAAGAGTTTTTTTGATGGAAATGAATTTTATCTGTTTGTATATGAAACTTATAATGATGTAAGGCTTGTTGGAGTTCCTCCTGAATCAATAGGGAAATATGGAGGAGATACTGACAACTGGATGTGGCCTCGTCATACAGGTGATTTTTGTGTTTTCAGAGTTTATGCTTCTCCTGACGGTAAACCTGCAAGTTATTCAAAAGATAATGTTCCTTTAAAACCCAAACGATATCTTCCGATTTCAATTAAAGGAGTTAAGAAAGGTGATTATGCCATGATTTTTGGATATCCCGGAACTACTGACAGATTTTTAACTTCTTATGGCGTAAATCTTGCTCTTGAACAAACTGATCCAGCAGTTGTTAAGGTCAGAACGAAGAAACTGGGAATAATGAAAGAATTTATGGATAAAGACACTAAAGTAAGAATTCAGTATGCTTCAAAATACGCCGGATCATCTAATTATTGGAAATTCTTTATTGGACAGATTAAAGGATTAAAACGATTGAAAGTCTATGATAAAAAGATTGGTATAGAAAATGATTTTCAAAGTTGGTTTTCTTCTGATAATATAAGAAAAGAAAAA
Source organism: Bacteroidota bacterium (assembly GCA_030706235.1). Lineage (GTDB taxonomy): Bacteria > Bacteroidota > Bacteroidia > Bacteroidales > GWE2-29-8 > JAUZOY01. The sequence goes on from JAUZOY010000004.1 coordinate 34,458, forward strand.
TATGGTAATGTTATGAATGATATTAAAGATGCTTATTCTGTCATCTCAAAATATAATCTGGCTAAATATTATTTCCTCGAATCCATTGCAAGAGGTGCTGAAATTATTTCATTTGCTAACAGATTTAAAACTCTTAATGATTGTCTTAAGGAAGCAAAACCAGACAATGAAAAAATTTCAAAAGAAATTCAGAAGTTAAAATCCGAATCGGAAAGGTATTTTAAGGATTATAATATGCCTACAGATAAAAAATTATTATCTGAATTGTTTAAAATGTATTCTGAAAATGTACCTGTTGAACAACAAGCATCTGTATTTGCAGATATAAAGAAAAAGTATGATCTTGATTTTGATAAGTTTGCAGATGATATATTCAAAAAATCAATATTTACATCAAGTGAAAAAGTAAATGAATTTCTTAAAAACCCTAAAGAAAAGACACTATCAAAAGATCCTGCCTTTCAAACAATGAATTCTGTTTATGAGTCTTATCAGAAAACGAATGAATTGATGACTGATGCAAATGCAAAACTTGCTAAAGGAAACAGACTTTTTGTTGCCGGCATCAGAGAAATGAATAAGGATAAAAAATTTGCTCCTAATGCTAATTCAACTATGAGAGTAACATATGGTACTGTTAAAGATTATACAGCTGCAGATGCAGTGCACTATGACTATTTTACTACTATGACAGGTGTTATGGAAAAAGAAGACTCAACAAATGAAGATTTTGTTTTACCTGCCAGATTAAGAGACTTATATCTTCAGAAAGATTATGGAAGATGGGGCCAAAATGGTGATTTGAGAGTCAATTTCCTTACCAACAATGATATTACAGGCGGAAATTCCGGTAGCCCTGTAATCAATGGCGATGGTCAACTCATTGGCCTCGCATTCGATGGTAACTGGGAAGCTATGAGCGGAAATATTGCATTTGAACCTGAATTACAAAGAACTATTAACTGTGATATACGTTACGTTCTTTTTATTGTTGATAAATATGCAGGTGCAACTAATATTATTAATGAACTTACACTTGTAGATAAATAGTAATATAATTTATATCATGAAAAAAGGTTCCAATTTTTTTTAATTGGAACCTTTTTTTATGAATGTTTGATTATTAGCTGATAGTTATTGATTTATAGTTTCTCATTCTCGCAATAGTTTTATTTTTTCCAAGTACGCTCATTATTTCAAAAACAGAAGGTCCTTGTGCAAGTCCTGTGAGAACTAATCTTAATGGTGCAAGTACATCGCTGTTCGAAAAATTATTCTTTTCAAGAAATTCTTTAAAACATTCCTCAACTGTAGTTAAATCAAATAAATTCAGCTTTTCAAATTCAGAAGCAAGCATTTCCATAATTTCAGGCGATTTTTCTTTCCATCTTTTTTTCACTGCTGTTTTATCATATTCCTCTGGAGCTATGAAAAAGTATGGGCCTTGTTCCCAAAATTCTTTAGCAAAATTTACTCTGCTTTTTAGTGTATTACATACTTCAGCGATATAATTAATATCAGCATTAATTCCTTTTTCCTGCAAAAATGGTTTATATAATTCTGCCAGTGTCAGATTATCTTTAGCCACTAAATATTGGTGGTTAAACCATTTGGCTTTGTTTACGTCAAATTTTGAACCGGACTTTCCAACTTTTTCCATTGAAAAGAGATTAATAAGTTCATCCATTGAAAATATTTCCTGTTCAGTTCCTGAATTCCATCCGAGGAATGCAAGTATATTTACAACTGCTTCAGGAAAATATCCTGATTCTCTGTATCCTGAAGAAAGTTCACCTGTTGTGGGGTCGTTCCAGTTTAAAGGAAATACAGGAAATCCAAGCTTGTCACCATCCCTCTTACTTAATTTTCCTTTTCCATCTGGTTTAAGTAATAGTGGCAGATGAGCAAATTCAGGCATTTCTTTCTCCCAGCCAAGGAAACGATAGAGAAGGACATGGAGTGGGGCAGAAGGTAACCATTCTTCTCCTCTTATTACATGAGTTATTTTCATCAGGTAGTCATCTACAACATTAGCAAGATGATATGTCGGCATGCCATCAGATTTGAATAGTACTTTATCATCCAGTATAGAAGTCTGAACTGTTACCAACCCTCTAATTTTATCATATACCTGTACTTCCGTATTTTCAGGTATCTTAATCCTTATTACATAATGGACACCACTTTCAATTCTTTTTTTGACTTCATCTGCAGGTAAGGTAAGAGAGTTTTTCATGTTCCCTCTTGTCTGAGAATCATATTGTTGAGAAGAACTTCCTGCGTTTTTAAGCTTTTCACGCATAGCTTCCAGCTCTTCCGGAGTATCAAATGCATAATAAGCATGGCCTTCTTTAACAAGCTTTTCAGCGTATTGTTTGTATATATGCTTTCTCTCAGATTGACGGTAAGGCCCATAAGAACCACCAATATGAACTCCCTCATCAAATTTAATATTCAGCCATTCCAGGCTTTCAATTATATATTTTTCTGCTCCGGGCACATACCGTGTCTGATCTGTATCTTCTATTCTGAGAATAAACTCACCATTATTCTTTTTTGCAAAAAGATAATTATATAATGCTGTCCTTACTCCACCAATATGAAGCGGTCCTGTCGGACTTGGTGCAAACCTTACTCTTACTTTCATTTTAATTTATTTATTATAATGGGTAATTAAATTACAATTTGTAAATTTTATGCCTCATTTTTTAACTATGAAAAAGCATATAATCTATTCCAATTTATGAACACCGTTAATTTTATTAGATTCATAAATTTTTCAGCTGCAAAATTACAATTTATCATTAAATTATCGTTCAGAATTTATTTTCAAATATTACCGGATTATGTTCGTTATTAAAAAATTATATACCTTTACAAAATTGTAGTCTTTTTTTATTAATAATTAATGCATAGAAAAAAAATATTTAGGATATTATTATCCTTTTTAGCAATCTTTTTGTTATATATTAATGGTTTATTTGCACAGGGTGATACCTGCGAATCTGCTTTAACTCTTCCAAATCTGGTAAATTATAAATCTGCTCCGGATGCATTTAATAACATAGGTGCAAATTTAACAAAGTATAGTAATCCTTCCTGCTGGAAATATAGTGGCAATGAAGTATGGTTTAAATTTACTGCTATTGGTACAGATGTTGACATTACTGTTACCGGGAAAACCGATAGTACCGTTACCGGAACTTTGTTAAATCCTGAAGTAACTTTATATAACCTGGTGAATCCATGCGATTTTCTTACTCCTCATCAGTCTGTATGTGGTGTTCAAAAAGGGAAGTATAATGTAGTTTCAATATATAACGGAGGTCTAAAACCAGGGAAAGAATATTATATTCAGGTTAATGGAAGTAATCAGGGTACTTTTGGCCTGTTAATAGATAATTATAATCCTCCTCCTTCTCCAAGTAGCGATTGTATAACTGCCAATACCTTGACCACAAGTTTTGATCCGGTTAATATACCTACATTTGCAGGTGGGGCAGGAAAAGATAATATGGAAGCAGCCGGTACTTGTATAAATCCGGATAGCAAAGATATATTTGCCGAGAAAAATACTGTCTGGTATAAATGGATATGCAAATCATCAGGTAGTCTTACTTTTACATTAACCCCTGCAGATACGGCAGATGATATTGATTTTGTTCTGTTTTTGCTACCTGATGGACAATGTAGTCAAAAAGTAATGTTACGTTGTGATGCTTCAGGTTATACCGGACCAACAGGAATGAGTATGACTGCAAAAAATTATACCGAAGAGGGGGGGACCGGAAAAGGACAGAATAATTTTGTTAAAAATATTAATATGGTAGAAGGTGAAACATATGCTCTTATGATTGAGAATTTTTCCTCAAAAGGAGCTATAAAAAATGTATTTGGAGGAACAGGTTCTTTTCTGGGAACTTTATCAAAGTTTGATTTGTCAGACAGCAATTCAGTTGTTTGTGACACGTCAACATATATTACTCTTGTAAACAAGTCTGAAAATGCAAATATTTATTCGTGGACTTTTGGAAAAGATGCTAATATACAATCTTCAAATCTTAAAACTCCTCCACCTATAAAATATAACACTTTTGGTGAAAAAACTATATTCCTGCAAGCACAAAAAGGTAATGGTAAACCGGCTTATAGCACTAAAGTAATCTATGTGAGACCTAATCCTGCTTTTTATATAAAAGATTATGATTGCAGTGGCTATGCAACTCTTTCATCTTCATTTCAAGATTCTCTTAATAAATATAGCTGGTCAACAGGTGCAACTTCAGATTCAATTACAGTGAAAAAACCTGTGAGTTATTCACGTAATGATATTAAATCCGATAACTATTCACTACAATTAGTTGATAGATATGGATGTAAAAGCGCTAATTCAATAGCTGTAAAAGGTATAGTTAATTTAATTGATACTACAGTAGCCGACGGAAATTCAATGACTCTTGACCCCGGTAGTTATGGAACAGGATACTCATATAAATGGAGCACAGGAGAAAAAACTCAAACCATTTCTGTGAAGGATCCAGGAGATTATACCGTTTCTGTAACTTATGATTCAACAGGGTGTTCTACAGAAAATAAATGGAATATATTTACGGTAACAAATGTTATTACTCCAAATGGTGATGGCAAAAATGATTATTTAGTGATTAAATCTCCGAATCCTGATGCTCATAGAAGATTAACTATTATTGATCGTTGGGGTAGAAAAATCTATTCTTCAGAAAATTACCTGAATAATTGGAATGCGAAAGACAATACTGAAGGTACTTATTTTTATATTCTTGAACTTCCTGATGGAAGAAGTACTAAGGGTATAATTACAGTGGTAAAATAAATATCAAATTCCTATTAATAATTCCTTTAATTATTTTTTTGTAAAAACTTCTGAAACATTATCAAAGTTTGCATAATATTTTCCTTTAGGTAGTGATGAAACATCAACTTTATTATCATAACCTGATAAAATTAAGTTAAGATTCATGTCCATTATTTCATAAAGAGTAGATCCTGAGAATTTTAATTCATTTTCGGCTTTTTGAGTTAGAAGTTGAATAAGTTTACTTGTAGATTTAAACTTTGTTTCAGCTTTCACTTCAATCTCTTTATTGTTATCGAATTCTCTTATTCTTATGTTATTTACTCCAAAATGCGGGTGAATTTCTGTATAATATACATAATTTGAAGCTTTATTTGCCCTGCTTTTTACTTTTGCAACTTCCACCCAACGTTTCCATCTGTATTGTTCAACAATATATACAGTATTCGGTGTTTCACCAATAGTTTCCCATGTAACCTTCCCGTTTTTATCTATATTAAATTTTTTTA
>JAUZOY010000040.1 GCA_030706235.1 Bacteroidota bacterium
AAAGATTAAACCGCAAAGCACGCTAAGATTTACTATTTAATTCTTAGTGTTTTTAGTGAATTTTTTTTAGAGGGAAAAGCCTGACAGGAAATGGATACCAGTCAGGCTGAAAATGAATTATAAATTCTTTCTTAATTCAAATACTTTGCGAAGTTTTTCAGCAAGTTTATATGATTCATCGAAATTAAGGGTCTGTTGTGAGTCGGATAATGCTTCTTCGGGTTTTTCATGAATTTCAACAATAACTCCGTCAGCTCCTGCCATTACTGCTGCCAAAGCCATTGTTTCGACATGTTCTCTGAGTCCGATACCATGTGAAGGGTCGACAACAACAGGCAGATGTGATTTTTCTTTAAGAATAGGAACAGCATTAAGATCAAGAGTATTTCTGTAAGCGTTTTCAAATGTTCTTATTCCTCTTTCACAAAGGATTAGTTTTTCATTGCCACTGGAGAATATGTATTCGGCTGATTGAAGAAGTTCGTCAATTGAACCTGACATACCTCTTTTGATAAGTACAGGTTTGTCTATTTTGCCTAATTCTCCAAGAAGGTTGAAGTTCTGAGAGTTTCTTGTGCCTACCTGATATATATCAATATATTCATACATAGGTTCGATCTGAGCAACTTCCATGACTTCGGTAATGATTTTTATACCTCTGGATTTAGAGACTTTATAAAACATTTTAAGACCTTCCATTCCCAGTCCTCTGAATGTATAAGGAGAACTTCTAGGTTTATATACGCCACCTCTTATGATCTTAATATTGTTTTTGACCAGATGATCAACTATCAATTCAATCTGATGTTCGTTTTCCACAGCGCAAGGACCTGCAATGAGAGTAAAATCACCTTCTCTGATCTGAACGCCGTCACCAAGATCAATGACAGTAGGGTCTACTTTCCATTTTCTTGAAACAAGTTTATAGCTGTCGGAGACTCTGTGAATATCTTTTACTCCATTCAGATTGCCGATATTCCTTATGTCAAATTCTTTTTTTCCTATGCAGATCAGATAGTGATTACTGCTAGTTCTGACATCAGTTACTTCATAATCAATTTCATGAACTTTATTCCTGATATTTTCCAGTTCCTGCGGTTCTATGTTTTCAACTAATTGGATTATCATATTTTTGGGATTTGGGATTTAAGATTTAGAATTTAAGATTAAGTAAGTTTATTAATCCTAAATCCTAAATCCTGATTCCTTAAACTTTAATTAGCTTTTGGTCTTATTTTATAAATAAATTCGGTAGTTGTATTTCTGAAAGTTTTAGTTTCTGCAATAGCTTTAATATATGCACTGCCAATAATAGCGCCATTTGCATATTTAGAAGCGATTTCAAAAGATTCTTTATCGTGAATACCGAATCCAACCATTGTAGGATTAGAAAGTTTGATTTTCTTTATTTTTTCAAAATATCTTTTACTGAAGTCGTCAGAAATAAGGTTAGTACCGGTAGTTTTAGAGGAAGAAACAACATAAAGGAAACCGTCGGAAACACTGTCGAACATCTTAATTCTTTCATCAGAGGTCTGAGGAGTAATCATAAAGATATTCTTGATATTATTTCTGTCGAAAAGGGGTTTATACTTTGATATGAATTCACCGGCAGGAAGGTCAGGAATAATAACACCATCTATACCTGTTTCGGCGCATTGTCGGCAGAAAGATTCAACTCCGAACTGGAATATTGTATTAAAGTATCCCATAAGAACTACGGGTATTTTTATATTTTTTCTAAAATCTTCTAGTTGAGAGAACAGATTCTTAAGCGTCATACCATTATCAAGAGCTTTCTTGTTGCTTTCCTGGATTACCGGTCCATCAGCAACAGGATCAGAAAATGGTATACCAATTTCAACCATGTCAACACCTGCCCATTGTAAACTTCTCAGAATTTTCAATGTATCATCCAGTTTTGGGAAACCGGCAGTAAAATAAACTGAAAGAACTTCATTCTTTTTGTTTCTGAAAAGAGTATTAATTCTATTATCCATTTTTAAGTATTTAAGTATATTGTATTCAAATTTTTACTTCGTTTTTAAAATAAGTTTCGAGATCTTTGTCCCCTCTGCCAGAAAGGTTTATAACAAGGACATCGGATGGCTTGAATTTCATAGTATCGAGTACAGCCAGAGCATGAGCAGATTCCAAAGCAGGGATTATACCTTCAGTCAAAGTTAAACGATATCCGGCTTTTAAAGCCTGTTCATCAGTAATGCTGATAAATTTTGCTCTTCCAGTCTTGTAGAGATTGGAATGGAATGGACCTATTCCGGGATAATCAAGGCCTGCAGAAATAGAATAAGGTTCAACAATCTGGCCATCTTCGGTTTGTATGACAATGATTTTACTTCCATGCAGAACACCCGGTTTCCCCAGGGCACAAGTAGCAGCAGAAAGACCTGTTTCAACACCTTTACCAGCAGCTTCAGCTGCAATAAGTTTAACATTTTCATCATCGAGGAAATGATAAAAAGCACCGGCAGCATTACTTCCACCGCCAACACAAGCCAGAACATAATCCGGAGTTGAGCGACCGGTTTTTTCTTCCAGCTGGCTTCTGATTTCCTTACTGATAATAGATTGGAATCTGGCGACCATATCGGGGTAAGGATGAGGACCAACAACTGAACCAATAATGTAATGGGTATCCACAGGGTTATTAATCCAGTCTCTTAAAGCTTCGTTGGTAGCATCCTTGAGTGTCTGGCTTCCTGATAGAGCAGGAATAACTTCAGCGCCCAGCATTCTCATTCTCTGTACATTAACCGCTTGCCTTTCCATGTCAATCTTACCCATGTAAACAACACATTTCAAACCCATAAGTGCACAAACGGTAGCAGTTGCAACGCCATGCTGGCCGGCACCGGTTTCAGCAATTATTCTCGTTTTGTTAAGACGTTTTGCTAAAAGAATCTGTCCAAGAGTATTATTTATTTTATGTGAGCCGGTATGATTAAGGTCTTCTCTTTTAAGGTAAATATTTGTTTTATAATGTTCGGAAAGTCTGGTTGCTAAGTAAAGCGGAGAAGGTCTGCCGACATAATCTCTGAGTAAATCGTCTAATTCCTTTTTGAAATCAGGTGCATTAATTATTTCAAGGTATCTTTGTCTGAGAGTTTCAACATTAGGATACAGCATTTCCGGAATATATGCACCTCCAAAATCTCCGTAATATCCGGATTCGTCTACAAAGTAATTCATAATAGAGTGATAAAGTTTTTAATTTTTTTAATATCCTTAAGTCCCGGTTCCACTTCAAACTTACTGTTGATATCAATTGCGTGAATATTGAATTTTCCACTGAGCGATTTTATTTTGTCAATAGATTCAATATCTATGCCTCCGCTAAGGAAATAAGGTATTTCATTATCGTAATAATTCAAAATATCCCAATCGAATTTTGCTCCCGAACCGCCAAAATCTGAGGTTTTGGTATCAAAGAGGAAAAAGCTGCAAGATGATTTATATTTTTTGGTTGAATTAAAATCAAAATTACTATCAATCTGAAATGCTTTGATCAGCTTATAATTATTGTCGAAAAGTTCTTTGCAGAAATCAGGAGATTCATTTCCATGCAATTGTATATAATTGAGTTTATGATTTTCTGCTTTGGCAATAATATTATCAATAGTTGAATTTACAAAGACGCCGGTTTTGGAGACAGATTGATTATTATTAAGATAGTCAGTATTTAAATCTACACCTGCAAATCGCGGAGATTTATCATAAAAGATAAAACCGATGTAATTGACCTTCAGAGTCAATAACTCTTCAATATTATCTTTATATTTCATTCCGCAGACTTTAATTTTCATATATTAAATGAATTTTCCTCAGTATATTTATTTACAGATTTGATAAGGTTTGCACATTCGACTTCAGGTCGGCTGCTTTTCATAAATGTTCCGCCTATAAGAAAACCCCTGAAACCCGCAGCCTTTAGTTTTATAATTGCTTCGGCAGAATTGATTCCGCTTTCAGAAATTTTTAAAATGTTGTCAGGTATTTTTGATGAAAGTTCGACAGACCTGTTTAAGTCAATACTGAAATCTTTCAGATCCCGGTTGTTAACTCCAACAATATCTATGAATTCATTAATATGACCAAGTTCATGTTCATTATGAACTTCAAGAAGGACTTCCAGACCGAGAGATTTTGCCAGACGGGCAAGTTCTTTTGCTTTCGCAGGTTTAAGAGCGGCAGCAATAAGCAGAATTACGTCTGCTCCTATAGATTTGGATTCGTATACCTGATATTCATCAATAATAAAATCTTTGCGAAGAATAGGACAGAAATTGAATTTTCTCGCAATTTTGAGGTCGTCATTACTGCCTCCGAAGAAATTATTATCTGTAAGTACTGAAAGAGCTGAAGCTCCAGCCTGCATATAACCTATTGAAATTTTTTCAACAGATATATATTTATTAATATATCCTTTAGATGGAGATTTTCTTTTGATTTCCGCAATGATCCCGACTCTGTCGTTTCTGAGTAAATATTTTTTCATAGAAACGATATCTGAGTTAAAATAAGTGCTTGTTTCGAGCAGTTTCAACGGATATAATTCGTGCCTGTCTTTTATCTCTTTGATTTTGAAATGTATTATTTCTTCTAAAATATTCATATATCCGATATTGAATAAAAAATTTTGCAAATTTACACAAAATAATTTATTCTGTTTTGTATTAATACGTTTTATATTTCAGGATATTTTAGAAAAGTTCTTATTTTCTCTGTGTAACTCTATAATTTTTCACTGAGGTTTTGTATAAAACTCATCCTTATGTATACTTATAATGGATAATCATAGATAAACATGGCCTATGCATAGAAAGAGAAAACAAGAATGACTAAATATTTTTGTTGCACAGAGTTACCCTGAGGAGACACAGAGGTCACGCAGAGAAATTGTGAGAGATAAAATATAAGAAATGAGTAATGAAATATTAAGTTATAAGATTTCCGGATTCTTTATTCAACAATAAATTTCTTATTAATTGTCTGGTTACCGCTGTTTATCCGAATAAAATAAACTCCTTTTGAAAAATTGCTGATATCAATTTGTTTATTTATTGTTTCAGAAGCATTAGTAATTTCCCTGTAAACTTCCTGACCGAAAATGTTAAATATTTTTATGTCTGCTGCCTTTTTTTCATTATTTCTATAAACAAGATTTACCAAATCTTTTGCAGGATTCGGATAGAGCTGAATTTCGTTATTTGTTGAATTTGAGATAGTATTTACTCCGCTTATAATATCCGATAATTTATAGATTTCGGAATTCAATATTTCCCTGTTATGAAATGTATCGGTACCGAATCTTTGAACCATAACTATTAAATTGATATTTTTTTCATTGTATGATTTCGGTAAAGTATATGTGAATTGTTTGCTAAACTGATCGCCATCTTTAACACTGTCAGCAATTTTGATACCCCATGGACCTCCCAACATATTTTTCAGTACATGCATATGATAATAATCTACTAATTTAATAGGTCCATAGTACGGAGTGTCCTGAGGATCTGTATAATAATTATATTGGTAATATCCTATTTCATCTGCTTTTATACTGTCTTCGGTAATATAACAATTAACATTGAAAGGTCCTTTATCATCGTTAAAGAACTTTGCATTTACATTTACACTTATTTCTCTTGTATTTTTATTATAGCTGTTTTCTGAAGAGACAGAAGCCGGTACGGTATAGTTAAGGCTTTTGTCTGAATAATATTTCCAAGTAGAAGCAGTAGTTATATTGGAATTTTCACCTGGAAATAAATACCTGTCAATCATACCTGTAGGGAAAAATACATCTTTATTAAAAACGGAATCACATAGATATTTACCTTCATCAGTATTCATAAATTCCAAACCTCCGTATCGTTCATATACATGTATAGCAACGCCAATAGTATTTTTATTTTTAGCGAGAATATCATTTAATGTTGCAGCACCAAACGGACAATAGCCACACCAGGCTCCGGTAAATTCTTCAATCAAAGTTTTCTTTTCCGGTTTATTTGCAATAACCTTAATATTCATTTTGAGTGTATCATTACCACTGTATTGATCAGGTTGGTTATTAACAGATTTTACCCAAACCTGTAATGAATGAATGCCGGGAGTATTAGCCGTCCAGGTAACCGGATGTTTAAAATAACCGCTATAAAAAGGGTTAAGGTTCAGATTATTTACAGAACCACTGTAGACTGTGCCATTATCAACAGACCAGTTTAATTCTAATGTTTTAATAGTGCTGCTGCTGTTATTTGTAAAAAATCCTTCAATAGTATCAGTTTTGTTAACGGAAGAAAGATTATGAATATCCAGCATGTCTAATTGAGCATCATTGCTATATGGTTCAACAAGTGTAAAATTATCTAATGCTAATCCCAAAGCCCAAAGCCCGTCATCATTATATTTTATTCCTATTTTTACATTTGTATAGCCGGCACCTGCATATTTGGATAAATCGAAAAACTGATTATTCCATCCGGAATATTTACTACCCCAGATAGAATCTGTAGTCAATTTATTAAAAGTTGATCCACTGTCAGTTGATAAATAAATAGTAGCAGTTTCAATGCTGTCTCCCTTTTGGTTTTGTAGTTGCCAGAAATATACGTCCATAAAAAGATAAACTTTCGAATAATTGCTTAAATCGAATGATTTGGTAATTATCATATCATTACTTTTATCACAATTGCAATGATAGTCATTTGTAGCAATAAATTTTGTATGATCAGTGACGTAACTATCAAATAAAAGGGAATTTGCAGTGCCAATATGCCAACCTCCGTCAATTGATTTTGTAATCTGAGACCATCCGGCAGGCATCTGTCCGCTCTCAAAATCTTCTTTGCAAATAATTGTTTTAAAATTAGTCTGCGATTTTGTATTTAGAATAAGGGATAAGAAAACTAAAAATAGTAAAGATTTTACTCTATTTGTTGTCATTAATATAAGTTTATAAAGTATTAATTAATTAATTTTAAATTTAATAATCAAAATTTATATCCATCCTGTCTTATGATTAATCAGAATATAACTTGCTTGAAAAATAAATTTATTTGCCAAAAGTATAATTTTTTTGTGAGTTAATCTTTTTAAGTTTTGATGATTAATCTAAATTCCCTATTAATAAAATAATGTAAATTTGTAGCGAAGATGAATTAAGATCCGGAAAGAGAAAATAAAATCTGTTAATATTCCGGATTAAGGAAGCTTTTGAATAATAATAAATTTGATAAGGAACTATAGAGATGTCAGAAATTAATTTTAAAGAAAATATTCTACAAGGTATTCCAAATGAATTGCCTGAAGCAAAAAAATATGATTCAACAATTAATCATGCACCTGTAAGAAAGGATATACTTACAGCAGAAGAAAAAAAACTTGCATTAAGGAATGCATTAAGATACTTTGATAAGAAACATCATAAAGTACTGATAAAAGAATTTGCTCAGGAGCTGAAAGATTATGGCAGGATTTATATGTATCGTTTCAAACCTGACTATAAAATTTATGCAAGAAGTATATATGAATATCCACATAAATCACTTCAGGCAGCAGGGATAATGCTGATGTTGAGTAATAATCTTGATAATGCAGTTGCCCAACATCCGCATGAATTAATTACCTATGGTGGTAACGGGGCAGTATTTCAGAATTGGGCACAATACCTGTTGACTATGAAATATCTGGCAGAGATGACGGATGAACAAACTCTGGTACTTTATTCGGGTCATCCTCTGGGTTTGTTCCCTTCACATAAAGATGCTCCAAGAGTGGTTGTTACAAACGGAATGGTAATACCTAATTATTCAAAACAGGATGACTGGGAAAGATTTAATGCATTGGGAGTTTCGCAATACGGACAAATGACAGCCGGTTCATTCATGTATATTGGGCCTCAGGGTATTGTACACGGGACTACTATTACGGTTATGAATGCTTCAAGAATGATAGACAGAAAATCAGGAAAGGTGAAAGAAGGTGGCAATAATCTTTTGAAACTATTTGTTTCTTCAGGTCTTGGAGGAATGTCGGGAGCACAACCCAAAGCTGGAGTAATTGCAGGAGTGATCTCAGTAGTGGCAGAAATAAATCCTAAAGCAGTAAGAACCAGACACTCACAGGGATGGGTAGAGGAAGTTTACAGCGATCTTGACGAACTAATAAAAAGAATAAATAAAGCTAAAGAAGAAGTAAAACCTGTTTCAATTGCATATCAGGGAAATATAGTTGATTTGTGGGAAAAGCTTGCAGAACAGAATATAAAAGTGGATTTGGGATCAGATCAGACTTCTTTGCATAATCCATATGCAGGAGGTTATTATCCTGCAGGATTAAGTTTTGAGGAATCAAATCAGATGATGGCCAAGGACCCTGAAATGTTCAAAACCAAAGTAAGTGAGAGTCTGATCCGTCAGGTAAATGCTATCAATGTACTTTCTCAAAAAGGAATGTATTTCTGGGATTATGGCAATGCTTTTTTACTTGAAGCAGGCAGGGCAGGGGCAGATGTTTTTAAACAGGATGGAAGTTACATATATCCTTCGTATGTTCAGGATATTATGGGTCCAATGTGTTTTGATTTTGGTTTTGGACCTTTCAGATGGGTATGTACGTCAGGAGATCCGTCAGATCTTGAAAAAACTGACATAATAGCCGGAAAAGTTTTAGAAGAAATATATAAAACTGCACCTGAAGAAATACGACAGCAACTGACGGATAATATTAAATGGATAAAATCTGCCGGAGAAAATAAACTTGTAGTAGGATCACAGGCAAGGATATTATATGCTGATTGTGAAGGCCGTATTAAGATTGCAGAAGCATTTAATAAAGCAATCAGGGAAGGATTAATACGACAACCGGTTGTTCTTGGAAGAGATCATCATGATGTTTCAGGAACTGATTCACCCTACAGAGAAACTTCAAACATATATGATGGTTCGAAATTTACAGCCGATATGGCAATTCAAAATGTGATAGGGGATTCTTTCAGAGGAGCTACCTGGGTATCAATCCATAATGGAGGCGGAGTAGGCTGGGGAGAAGTAATAAACGGAGGTTTCGGAATGTTACTTGACGGAAGCGATGATGCTGAAAGGAGAATTAAATCCATGCTGTTCTGGGATGTTAATAACGGAATTTCAAGAAGAAGCTGGGCAAGAAATGAAGAGGCAATTTTTGCAATTAAAAGAGCAATGGAGAAAGAACCTCTGCTTAAGGTTACTCTGCCAAATATAGTTGATGATGAATTAATAGAAAGTTTATAGTTGAAAGATTAAAATAAATGATAAAGAATGAAGAGGTATAGCTTTATAATTATACTCTTATTTTTTCTGGCTTCTTGTACTTCTAAAAAGGGAGATATTAAGTTGGCGAGGGTATATGGTGATTATCTTTATCTAAGTGATATCAGTGATGTGTTTCCCAAAGGAATAAGTTCAAAGGACAGTCTGGTATTGTTGAATAATTTTATTAATAACTGGGTTCAGCAGAGAGTAACACTTCATGAAGCAGATAATAAACTTTCAGATAAAGAAAAAGATTTTAAAAAGCAGATTGATGATTATCGTAATTCACTTATCATATATAATTATGAGAAGAAGCTTATTGATAATATTGATACTGTTGTAAGCCCAACTGAAATGGAGAAATATTATCTTGCAAATCCTGACAACTTTCAATTGAAGGATAATATTGTAAAGGTTTACTATGTTAAACTGCCTTTGCAAGTTAAAAACACCCAGAAAATAAAAAAGTTGATGAAGTCTGATTCTGAAAGTGATAAGAAAGAACTTGAAGAATATTGTAAAAAAAATGCAGTAAATTATTATTTTGATGATACTGCATGGCTACTTTTTGATGATGTATTAAAAGAAATACCAATAAATACATATAACCAGGAAGAGTATCTGAAGAATAATAAGTATATAGAGTTTAAAGATAAGGATTATTATTATTTTCTGAAGATCAATGACTTTAAGATAAAGGAAAGTCTATCGCCCTACATTTTCGAAAAGGAAAATATTAAAAATATTATTATCAATCTCAGAAAGACTAAATCAATCAAACAAATAGAAGACAACCTTTATAAAAAGGCAATGACTAATAAGGATGTTGAAGTATTTAAGATAAAATGATCTGAGCTGTACATTTTGCTTAAGCGAATCATATTAAGCTATATATAATCCTTTTTAATAATTAATATAATATCATTTATTGATGAAAATTAATAAATAAATTCCGCATTTGAAATAATTTTATTAATTTTGTGTTTATTAAATTTTAAAACGAACCAACTGGTAAATTAAAACCTTTGGGGGTATATATATTAACTAATTAAAAAAATTATTAATTATGAAAAAAATTGGAATTATTGGTTCAGGTGTAGTAGGGAAAACACTGGGGACCGGGTTTGTTAAACAAGGGTATCAGGTAATGTTGGGAACAAGAGATGCCACAAAACTAAATGAATGGAAAATAACTGCTGGTTCTGACGGAGCAGTTGGAACATTACAGGAAACATGCAAATTTGCCGACACATTAGTTTTGGCTGTTAAAGGAACAGCAGCAAAGAATGTACTTGAAATGATTGGCAGAGATAATCTGAGAGGAAAAACAATAATAGACTGTACAAATCCTATATCAGATATTAGTCCTGTAAATGGAGTAATAAATTTTTTTACAACCTATAACAGGTCATTAATGGAAGAAATGCAGACAATGTATCCTGAAGTGAACTTTGTAAAAGCTTTCAATAGTGTAGGTAATACAATGATGATTCACCCTAACTTTAATGGACAGACTCCAACAATGTTTATTTGTGGTAATAATCAGAGTGCAAAAAGACAGGTAACGGAAATATGCAGGGAACTTGGATGGGAAAGTGAAGATATGGGATTGGTTGAATCTGCACGTGCAATTGAATGTCTCAGCATGTTGTGGATGATCCCAGCTCTGAGAGAAAACAATTGGAATCATGCATTTAAATTGTTAAAAAAATAGTTAAAATCAAATAATGCCCAATGCTATTTTTAATAATAAATAGCATTGGGCATATTATTTTATAAAATATAATGTAAATCCATGAAAGATTATTTATAATAAAATCTCGAAATTATGACTAAGCAGGACTGTATTAAGTTCACAAATGAAAATCCTATATGCTACCTGGCAACAGCTGAAAATGATCAGCCAAGAGTCAGAGCATTGGGATTCTGGTTTGCAGATGAAACCGGGTTTTATTTTCAAACAGGAGGAGTTAAGGAATTTTATAGCCAATTGGTTAAAAACCCTAAAACAGAAGTATGTTTTTTCAAACAGGAAAATATGATTGGGACTATGCTTCGCATTGCTGGGAAAGTAGAATTCTTAAATGATATTAAATTTAAAGAAAAAGCAATGAATGATCGTCCATTCCTTAAAAGTTTCGGGCTTACTGCTCAAAGCCCTGAATTAATAATCTTCAGAATACCTCATGGACAAGCTCATTTCTGGACAATGGAAACTAACTTTGCTCCTAAAGAGATAATAGAGTTTTAAAATGTGAGTATAGATTATTTTATTATTAAATCAATGTTTTTTTCCAGAGCTTCCAGATCAACATTAATATTACCGGTATGGGTATCCATGCCTTTTTCTGCTGTATTACAGAATTGATAGTAATAGTTTAAATTAAGTGCAGAAGCAAGTGAAAAGTAGCAGAGATTATGGGAATCATTTTCAAATCTGAGTTCAAAAACATTAGTTCCGGGTTTCATAAATAGCATATTTGTAAGACCGGCTCCATGTAAACCTAACATAATATCAGCATTATTTGAAATCAACAATTGTTCAGCGAAAGTGAGTTCTTCAAAATATATTATATCGAACCCTTTATTTTTAAGTAATGTTTTAACTTGTTCTTCATTCTCAATTTGTCTTCTGGCTGCTTTGGCTCTGCTAATATAAATTCTTTTTGACGTTTTGATTGAGATATTAGTTTTAAAAAAATCAAGATAAAATTCTCTGACTTTATTTATCAGAAACTCATTATAATTACCAGTAGGTGCAGTATGAGAAGGCAATATCAGATTCTCAATCTTAACGTAATTTTTTCCGGGTATTAAAAATATATTTTTAAAATTAAAAGGAGCAATGCTATCAAGATGAAATTTACATAAATCTTCCGGTAATAGAAGAACATATTCTCTTAATTTTTCTTTTATAATATACAATCTTGGTAATGTTTCTGTGATCCAATGAAAATATCCTTTATACCAGAAATTAAATGGAAGCAGATATTCTTCATTTGTCAAAGAAATACCTTTTCCCTTTATTAATGTAGATAACAAATATCTTAAATTGAATATTTTATAATGTTCAGGGGTTAATAGGGACTCTTTAATTATATGGAACTTATTATATGCAATTCCCTCAGAAGTTACAAGAACATTTTTAAATTCGGAGATGTAGGTTTCATTGATTTCTTTTTTAAAATCCTGTTCAAAAAATATTTTATGTTTAATTTCATAATTAACAGGTAGTTTCCTTAAAGCAATTGATTTATCAAGCAGAAAAGTTTTCATTATTTCAGGATAGATATTTTGCAACAATAGGTAATCGTCTTCCCATTCCGAATGCTTTAGGAGACACTCTTAAAATTGGAGGGGTTTGATAACGTTTATATTCGTTTGTATTAACTAATTTCAAAATTCTTTTTACCAAAGTTTCTTCATAACCACTGTTAATAATTTCCCTCGGTCCCTGATGTAATTCAATATATTCATAGAGTATTTTATCGAGAATAGAATAATCGGGTAATGAATCAGAATCTTTCTGGTCAGGTCTTAATTCTGCTGAAGGTGGTTTGATTATAGTATTCAGAGGAATAATTTCTTCATCTTTGTTAATGAAATTTGCAAGTTCAAAAACTTCAGATTTATATACATCTCCAATCACAGACAATCCACCGCACATATCACCATACAATGTTCCATATCCCACCGCAAGTTCACTTTTATTGGAAGTATTAAGCAAAATATAACCGAATTTATTTGATAGTCCCATAAGTAATACTCCTCTGGTTCTTGCCTGAATGTTTTCTTCTGTAACATTATGAGGCAAATTATTGAAAACCGGCTGTAAAGTATTTTCAAAAGTATCTACAACATCCTGAATATTTAATGTTTCGTATTTCACACCAAGGTTCTCAGCTAATTGTATAGCATCAGAAACGGAATGGTCAGATGAATATTTTGAAGGCATCAGCACTGCAAGTACATTTTCTTTACCAAGTGCTCTTTCCGCAAGAACAAGTACTACAGCAGAATCTATTCCGCCTGAAAGACCAAGAACAGCTTTTTTGAATCCCTGTTTTTCGAAATAGTTTCTCAGACCCATCACCAGTGCATCATGTATTTTTTCAATCTTACTCACTTTTTTAATTGTGGATGGTGAATGGTGAGAGAAGAATGAAGATATATTATCAATATTGCAAATTCTGAAATCTTCTTTGAAATAATCTAATTCTTCAACAATAACACCTTTTGAATTAATGACCATTGATCCCCCATCGAAAAGCATTTCCGTTTGAGCACCAATATGATTTACATAAACAAGAGGAATTTTATATTTCTTTACATTTGCAACAAGTATTCTTTCTCTTTCAGAATCATGAATGTAACTGAATGGAGATGCGGAAATATTAATAATCAGATCCGGATTTAACTTTGAAAGTTCATCCATTGGATTGATTTTATAAATACCGTCTTCAAAAATATTCCAAAGATCTTCACAAATTGTTAATGCAATTCTATGCCCTTTAAAATCAATAATATTGAATTCATCATTTGGTTCGAAATACCTGTATTCGTCAAATATATCGTAAGTAGGAAGTAATGTTTTGTTAACAATTTGCTTAATTTCTTTCTCATGTATAAAAAAAGCGGAATTAAATAAATGTTTTCCTTTAACTTTCTTATTATAAGACGGACTCCCGATAATAACAGCAATATTATCAGTCAATTCGGATATATCGTATAAGACATTATAAGATTTATCAATAAAATCTGTAAAATCAAGAAAATCTCTGGGTGGATAACCACAAACAGCAAGTTCAGAAAATACTATCAGGTCTGCTTTTTTTTCTTTAGCTTTCTCAATAGCATCCTTGATTTTTTTACAATTATCTGAAAAATTACCTATATGATAATTTATCTGGGCTAAAGCAACATTCATTAAAACAATACTCCGGCACTAATTGAAACAAGATTGCTTTTCTGAATTAAATCAGTTTTTCTTAAAGAATTAATAAATCCATTATTGAAATTAGCAGTAAATATCAATGATGTTCCTGAGGCAATAGAAAATTCAAAACCGGCACCAACTAAAAGAGATTCTCTTAAGAATAAAATATGATCTGAAACACTCTTATCAGAAATATTATATGTCTCATGAGCATTTGTAATATTTGTAAATTCAAAATCAGCTTTAGCACCAATATTAATGCTTGTTCCTAATCCGGCCTGCAGAAAATATGTGAAAGCACCAATTTCAGGAGTTTTCATTTTTAGCATAAAAGGGATTTCAATATATTGGAATTTGTATTTCGAAAGTACATTGAATGTATTAGGTTTGGCAGTATCAAGTCCTTGATAAATATTTTTATAAGCATCTTTAAAAGTATTGATAAATGCCTGACTATTTTGTGATTGTATTTTTCCCCCACAATAATCGATATTTACTCCCGTAAGAATTGATATATGTTTGGTAAGAAAAGGAATATCAATGTTTAATCCGGCTCCGAAATTAAGTCTGGCACCATCATTGGAGTAAGACTCGTTGCTACCACCATCAACTTTAGTAAACCATGCTATTGCAGGAGAAACACTTAATCCGACACGAACTTTCTGCTCAATAATTCTTTGCGAAAAAGAGTTATTGAAAACAAATATTACCAAAAATGCTATACCTAATATTTTTTTCATAATTTTGACAATTTTATTAATTTTTTGCAATTATAAGAATATTTTTTAATTCATGAAAAATATACTAACGATTATTTTTTTTATTTTAATTACCTTTTTATTTTCATGTAATTCATGTAATTCAAATAAAAAGTTTAAAGCACCAAAAGCAGATATATCTGATGTAAAGGTTGAAAGAGTCAAAATCTGCAGGTATGAAGAGGCTATTTTTAAAATAAATCCTGATAATATTTTTAGTGAAGTGAAAAGAATGGAAAATAAATTCCCATTTTTTTTAAAAGGAGGGACAAAAGATTCGTCAAATATTTTTGCGTTAAGAGCATATATCACAGATCCAAACCTGATAGGTTTGTATAAAGATTGTGAAAAAGCATACCCGGATCTCAAAAATATTGAAGAAGATTTGGGTAAGGCATTTAAATATTATAAATTTTACTTCCCTGAAAAAAAGATTCCTGTAGTATACTCTTATGTATCAGGGATATATTTTGAAAGACCGATAATATATGAAGATAGTGTTATAGTTATTGGTTTGGATATGTTCCTCGGAGCAAAATACAAATATTATAAAAATAATAATATTCCATTGTATATGTCAAAGTTCTTTATAAAAGAATCTATAGTTCCATCAACTGTATATGAAATGGCACTGAGAGAAATAAAATTTAAAGAATCAAATGTTTTGCTGGATCAGATGCTTTATGTTGGTAAATTATTGTATTTTTCTGACTTGTTAATGCCTGATACCGATGATAGTTTAAAAATCCGTTATACTCAAAACCAACTTAATTGGTGTAAAAAGAATGAATATAATGTATGGTCATTTATGATAAATCAAAAAGCTTTATATTCAACTGATCCTGGTGTTAATAAGAAATTTATGGGTGATGCACCATTTACTACGTATTTTTCCAAACAATCACCGGGAAGAATTGCTTCCTGGATTGGATGGCAAATTATAAGGAGTTATATGATGAATAATAAAAATATTAGCATTAAAGAATTGATAAATGATAATAATTCTCAGAAAATTCTATCTTTATCTAAATATAAACCTGAAAAATAAGATTATGAAAATAAACTGATTATCAATAATGTAACTATAAATGCAATTTTTTCGTTTAAATATTTTGAAATAAATATGTTGTAATTCATTTTTTTTTCACAATTTTACAATTTGATTCAAAAGATATTGAATTATATGAATAATATGCAATTGAAAGCTGTTAAGATGTTGGAAATCATACAGCAATGCTATATAGGGGTATTTTCTCTTATATTAGTATTACTCTTAAATTCAAATTTATATGCCCAGCAGGATCCGATTATGACAAATAATGGATTGATATATATGAATACTGGTTCAATAATAACTGTTAATAAAGGGTCTCTTAAAATAACAGATACTTTGATAAATAACGGTACCTTAAATATTATCAATGATTTTATACTCGATTCAAATCAGATTGCATTAGTTAAGGGAAATGGAATATATTCAATAGGAGGAAACTGGGAAAATAACTCAAATTTTGTTGCTGATAATAGTGAAGTTATTTTAAATGGAAGTACCGATCAATATATAAAGGGGAAAAAAGTTACTACTTTTCATAATTTAAGGCTTGAACAATGGAGATATA
>JAUZOY010000041.1 GCA_030706235.1 Bacteroidota bacterium
AGATAATGCTTTGGAAAGAGTTATGAAAATAGAACCGAAGCAATATGAATATAGAACTGATGAATTTCCTGGAATGGGCCTTTCAAAGGGGAAAAAGTATGGCTTTATAGCTCAGGATCTGGCTAAAGTATTTCCTGAATTATCAAATAATAAAAGAAAATTATTTGTTTCAGGAAAAAACAAAAAGTCGCAAGTTGTTTCAGGTTATTACACAGTTGATTATGAAAGTTTGATCCCAGTTCTTGTGAAAGCAATTCAGGAACAACAGGAAATAATTAATAAGTTGGAAAAACGTGTTGATGAACTTGAAAATTCAAAAAGTAAATAATTTATTAAGCCCCAGAGTGGGGCTTTTTATTAGTTATTAATTAAAATATATAGCTTTAAGGATAAAAAATCTCTGATATTAATATAATAAAAGATAAATTTAAAAGTAATAAGTAATAAACAAAATTTTGCAGCGTTATAATTTTTTTCAACAATATAAAAAGAAGATGATTATTACAAGAAAAATTATTTTTAGTGTAATTGTTATTATGATATTTAACAATAAATTGATATCACAAACTGCTACTGTAAATCAACTTTCAGGGCAGGTAAATACAATTACTACTGCGGTTCCATTTTTGATAATAGCTCCTGATGCAAGAGCAGGTGCAATGGGAGATGTTGGAGTCGCTTCAACTCCTGATGCAAATTCTATGCATTGGAATCCTGCAAAATATGCATTTGTTGAAAAGGATATGGGTGTTGCAATATCTTATAGCCCATGGTTGAGAGCTTTGGTTCCCGATATTAATCTTGCATATCTTTCAGCTTATAAACAGATAAACAAAAAGCAGACTGTTGCTGCTTCTCTTCTTTATTTTTCACTTGGAGATATAACATTTACGGATGTAGTAGGAAATTCCACTGGACAATTCAGGCCAAATGAGTTTTCAATAGATGTAGCATATTCAAGAAAATTGTCAGATAATTTTTCAGGTGGAGTTGCTCTCAGGTATATATATTCTAATCTTACTGGCGGTGCATATGTGGGAGGAAGTGCCTCTCATGCAGGTCAGGATGCTTCTGCTGACGTATCTTTTTATTATCAGAAAAAGTTAAAAGCAAAAGATATACCAATGAAATTAGCATTAGGATTGGATATTTCCAATGTTGGAGGTAAAATATCATACACCGATAATACGCAGAAAGATTTTATACCGATAAATATGAGATTTGGACCAAGTTATACTATTGATTTAGATAAATACAATACAATATCTGTTATGGTTGATTTTAATAAATTGTTGGTTCCAACACCAAATCCTAATGATTCTACTACAATAAATAACACGAATGTTTCTGTTGCAAGCGGTATATTTAATTCGTTTTCTGATGCTCCGGGAGGTTTCAAGGAAGAATTAAGAGAATTCAATATTGCTTCAGGTGTAGAGTATTGGTATGATAAACAATTTGCAATTCGAACCGGATTTTTTTATGAAGATAAATTAAAAGGTAACAGAAAATATTTTACTGTAGGTGCAGGGGTAAGGTATAATGTATTTGGACTTGATTTTGCCTATTTAATACCTACTGAACAAAGAAATCCACTAGAAAATACGCTTAGATTTACTCTTACATTTGATATGGATGCATTTAGTAAGCAGAATGCACAATATGGGGATTAGAATAGGTTTTGGATATGATGTGCATGAACTGCAGGAAGGTTATGATGTCTGGCTGGGAGGGATAAAAATAAATCATTATAAAGGTGCCAAAGGGCATTCAGATGCAGATGTATTAATTCATGCAATATGTGATGCACTACTTGGAGCAGCTGATTTAAGAGATATTGGTTTCCATTTTCCTGATACATCATCCGATTTTAAAGGAATTGACAGTAAAATACTTTTAAAAAAGGTTATTCATTTAATTTCTGATAAAGGATTTAAAATAGGAAATATTGATACTACAATATGCCTTCAAAAGCCGAAAATATCAGAATATATTGAACTAATGAAATTAACTCTTGCTGATACAATGTCTATTTCAGAAGATAAAATATCTATTAAAGGAAAAACAACTGAAAAATTAGGATTCATAGGAAGGGAAGAAGGTATTTCAGCATATGCAGTTGCTCTTCTTGAATTTAATACACTTCCATAAAATACTTTGTAATAGTTTGTTCGATTATAACAAAGTATAGTAAATATAAAAATCTGTTGAAATATTTACACAACAGGCTAAAATCTACAATAAATCAGCACAGAGTGTAAGCATGTGGGTAACTTAGTTTCCTATAATAAAATTATAGGTTATAGTTCCTTTTTGTTCTTCAGCAGCATCAGGATTAGGGTCAAATTTTGCCTGCATAGCAGCTCGTTTAGCTATTGAATATAATGTTTCATTAGTAGAGGTAGTTCCTCTTCCCCCGGGAATAGCTTTAATAACATTACCTTTTCTGTCTACTGTTATATCTACAACGATAATTCCGCCTTCTTTAAATGTGTTGGGAGGTTTAGGAAGTTCACGGGATTTTCTCCCTTTAAGAGTATATGAAATTGGAGATGATTTACCCTTTTTATTTCCGATTCCAATTCCTGTTCCATTTCCATTCCCAATGCCATTACCGTTCCCGTTTCCAAAACCGGTTCCGTTTCCACCACCTGAGCCTCCATTTCCATGAGTTTTAACATACCTGTCTCCATAGATTTTGCCCTGATCGCCAGACTTTCCTGTTTCTCCTTCATTTCCTGTATTTTTTTTCTTTGAATAAAGAGATTTTGTGTCTACAAGTGGTGTTGCAGCCTGGACTATCTTTTCTGTTTTAACATCCGGAATTTTATCTGTTTTTTTCTTTTTATTATCTTTCTTAACATCAATAGAAGTGGTTTCTTCTTTTTCCTGAGTAATTACTTCATCATCGTTCATTTCTGCAGGTTTCACTGCAATAGGTTTTGGCGATGATTCATCAGGCTGAATATCACCCATACCATCATCAGAAGTTCCATAATTTATTTCAAGACCTGAACCTCCGGCATCAGGGAAAGGAGGTATTGGTGTGACAATAGTAATAAGGAAAAATAAAGCAATCAGGATTATATGAAATACAACAGATGCTATAATTGCTTTAATCCTGTTGATATATTCATTATCTTTTATCATTACTTCTGACTTTTATTAGTAGCAAGAACCATTTTAACCTTTAGTTTACTTCCGATTTGCAATACATCTACCAGATCCTGAATTGTAAGAGAATTGTCAGCTCTCAGGATTATTGTAGGATCAGTAAGAGGTCTTTCTTTATCATTAATTTTATTGTAAATACTGTTTTCGAGTTCAGGAAAAGGTATTTCCTGTTTATTCAAAAAATATCTTTTATCGGCTGTAATAGATAATGATAACTGTTGCTTGGCGATAGACTGGGTTAATTTAGCTTTGGGAAGCATCAGTTTTACAACATTAGGATTTACAAGAGTTGAAATAATGAGAAAGAATAGCATTAAAAAGAACATTATGTCATTCAGAGAGCCGGTATAAACTTCGGCTGTAAATTTCCCACTTCTGCGTAATTTCATATTAAGCTTCTTTTTGGAGTAAATCTACAAAATCAATTGCATTATTTTCAAGTTTGAAAACAACTTTGTCTAAAAGAATATTCAGATAGTGATAGCCTATAAAAGCAAGTACACCTATAATAAGTCCGGAGGCGCTTGTAATCATTTTTTCATAAAGGCCGCTTGAAATTACACCAATACTGATATTATCCTGCAAAGACATGTTATAAAATATTTTAATAACTCCCATAATAGTTCCGATAAAACCCAACATTGGTGCAATACCGGCTACAATACCAAGTATTTTTAGATTTCTTTCAAGTTTAGATACTTCGAAATTTCCATGACTTTCAAGTGTTCTTTCAATTTCATTTAATGGGCGTCCGATTCTTGCAATCCCTTTTTCGACCATTCTGGAAACAGGTGAATTAGTTTGTTTGCAGAATTCTTTTGCAGTATCAAGTTTACCATCAATGATAAAGTCTTTTATAGTACTCATAAAATTTGTTTCTTCTTTGCTTGCTTTGCGAATAGCAATAAATCTTTCAACAAAAAAATAAACTGCAAGAAAGGAAAGCAATAAAATGGGAATCATTATAACTCCGCCTTTAATAATCAAATCCCATAATGTCAGTGAGTTTACTTTTGGAGTTTGTGCTATTGTTTGTAATTGTGCAGCCGCTGTAGCCAAAGTGTCTTTAACAACATTAGCAGCTTCTAAAATTAACCCTGGTATCATTTTCTAAATATTGATTAATAATGAGTTTTTGTATGAGGTCTCAAAATTAATTATTATTTTGGAGATAGAATCCCATTTTAAACCTAAAATATTTAAAATGGAATAAAAAAATGTATTAATATCTGATAATTAATTAAATAGTGAAGAAAAATAATAATGATTTATATTGAAAGAAAATAATAGTGCAACTTTTTTTGTTTTAATTACGTAACAAGGCTTAATATTGTAAAAATTATAAAAATGTTTAATTCAAGCAAAACAGATAAAACAATGTCAAAAGGGAATGAAGTTGAATCTACTTCAATAAATTTAATTGGAGCCGGTACTGTAATAAAAGGAGATATCAAATCTAACGGAGATGTTAGAATAGATGGAACTTTATATGGGTCTGTAATAACTAAAGGTAAACTTGTTGTTGGTACTACTGGTGTAATTGAAGGTGAAGTAACTTGTCAAAATGCCGATTTCTCAGGAATGATAAAAGCGCAGATTAATGTATCTGAGCTATTGTCACTTAAGTCTACGGCAAAACTTATTGGGGATATTGTAACAAATAAGCTTTCTATAGAACCAGGTGCAAACTTTTCAGGTTCATGCTCTATGAATAATCCCCCCAAAGAAATTCCTGTAAGAGATAACTTAAATGTTGGAAACAAGTATGCTGAAAAACAGCCAGAACCACTCAAAATTAAAGAAACAATTAAATAATTATGCCAAATATTCATCACTTGGCTTTCAAATGCTTTTTATTATTTTAGCCGGTGTATTCGGAGGTTTAAAGATTGATGAATGGTTATCATTAAAATACCCTATATTTACAGTTTTGCTTTCAATAATTTCAGTTATTCTTTCTATTTATTATGCTATAAAGGATTTCATTAAAAGAGATTAATGGCAGGTTTGGTATCATATTTAAAAAAGCTTTCAATATTTACTCTATCTATATTATTGACAGTTGTCTTTATTGGATATATCAGGAATGGTTTTCATACAAATCTTTTAATTTTAATTTTATTATATTTTTACATAATTACTGGGATTTCTCATGTAATATTAAATAAAATTACAGAATATAATTCTAAAAGATTTATTTCATTCTATATGCTGATATCTTTTCTTCGATTATTTATATATATAATTACCTTGTTAATTTATGCTTTGTTTGTTCATCATAATAATCTTCTTTTTTTTATAAGTTTTTTAGTATATTATATACTTTTTATCTTATTTGAGGTTTTAAGTTTAATAAAGAAACATATTTAAAGCAGATTAAGTATTGATTTTAAAAAGTTGAAGCAATAGTTGCAATAGTTACTTTGGTCTCAGGTATTGAAAATAAAGTATCAGAGCAGGAAGTTAATGTAGAACCTGAGGTTATAACATCATCAACTAAAAGAATATGTTTACCATTGATTAAGTGAGAATTTTTAACAATAAAATTTGATTTTACATTAAGCCATCTGTCATAAATTTTTTTCTTAGTTTGAGTTTCAGTCGCATATCCTCTGTAAAGCACATTAGTGACTAACTTTTTTCCCATAGATAAAGATAATCCCATAGCAAAATATTCACTTTGATTATATCCTCTTTCACGTAATTTTGAAATGTGTAATGGAACGGGTATTATAATGTCTATATTATTATAAAAATCTGATTTTAATAACTCTTTCCCATAAATAATGCCAATTTCTTTAGCTGCATTTTTAAATCCTTTGTATTTTATATTATGGATTAAATTTTGTACTATTGAATTTTTTAAGAACCAATAACATGCAGATGCATTTAGAACTTCAGATTTTCCGGCTATTTTTCTTATAATATTATTATCATGCTCAAAATGTGTATTTGTTTTGGGCATTTTATTTAAACAGGATAAACAAATATATTTTTCTGCTTTTAATAATTGATTTCCACAACCTAAACATTGTCTTGGATAAATAAGTTCTATGAAATCAGATAAGAGCATTTAATACATTTGTAATAATTTATTTAGTATTTGATTTTATGCTTAAAATTTTGGAGATCTCTTAGTATTTGTTCTCCATGTAGGAATCTTATAACAAATATTAAAATTTGTTGTAATAAATGAATCGTTACCTTTACTAGCGGGTCTGGTAAAACCATCAAGATAATCTGTAAAAGTTTTATGCCAACCGATGTCTAATCCTAAGTATATTTCATCGGTTAAATTAAAAATTATACCAAGACCCATAGGTATTGCGAACTGAAAATTTCTGTATGGATTTAATCCCTTATTAGCAGTTTCTTCTAAATCTATTTTATCTGTTTTTCCTCCCAGATTAGGGTCCATATAAAAAAGACTTGTACCTAAAAATGTATAATAAGCAAGTTCACTGCCCTGTTTAATGAAAGATATATCAGATCTGACGGGTAGAAAGTATTCAGCTCTTATTCCAAATTCTAAAATATTATCTTCAAAATATTTTCCTCTGTAATATCTTGAGGTGGTTTTAGGATTTAATGAATCAGCACCGGAAAGTTTTGAATAATTAAAAGTTGTATTAAGAGCAAATGTTTCAGAGAACATACATCTGAAGAAAGCTCCATAAGAAAGATGAGTCTCAGACCATTGTGTATCAAAAAACAGAGGAGATCTTTGAAAACTTGTTCCTCCTATATCTGTCAGGGAATTTGTTGAACCAAAACTAAGGCCGAAAGACATATCAATTTCATTAGCTATTTTACCTCTTTTTGCTCTTCCTCCGGCTTTAACAATTACGTTTCTACTTCTTTTACCCATAGTTCTTACCTGATAGGTGGACCTACCGAATCCCTTATTCATTTGTGATCTCTTTGTAGGTTCACAACCTTCCTGAGAAATAAATAAAAAGACTATGAGTATAGAATATATTACTAATCGTAATTTCCTTTTCATGCTGCAAAAGTAAAACATTTTATCTTTACTGTTTATATATCTGACTATTTTTTTCTGCAAGAAATTTCGACTTGTTGATATTATTAACATTTATTTTGCTGATAAAATGCTATTAGGATAATAGAAATATATCTATTAATCAAAGACTTAATTTGAATTAATTTAATAATAAAAAGCTTTAAAAATGTTGTAATTTTATTATCTTTAAAATAAAAAAAATCAAATATTAATTTAAATGATAAAATGTTTTTAATTTATTGATATTAAGTTATTAGAAAGAATAGGATAATCCCGCCAGAAAATTAAATTTTTGTACAGGATAATTATTCCATCTCATATTCTGTTGGTTTAAAATGTTATTCAAATTAATATAAAAAGATAAATCTTTTTTGAATTTATATTCAATTCCAAGATTTGCATCAACGATAGGTTTTAATTCTTTTTTTATTAAATATGATTCTCTTGCAAAAGTTTTTCCAATCATATAAATATTACATTTCAGTGTATATTTAGATAGAAAATGATAAAAACCTGAAATATTGAATAGATAATTAGGTTTTTCCCAAACTTCTTTTTCGTTTTTCATTGCATAACTATAATAATCCCCACTAGCTATAATACTAATCTTATCTATTTGTTTATAAGAAATTTCTGCATGAAGATTAAACAAATCAGCATCATCATATATAAGAATAAATTTATTTTTTGCTGATATATTAGTATCGTTAATAAACAACGGGAGGTTTTCAATATTAGTATAAGAGCCCTTTACACTAAAATATAAATCAGGAGACAACGTACCTTTTATTCCGCCATATGCATTTAACTTATTATATGATTTTCTAAGATCAGGAAATGTTGTAATAAATGGGTTTTCATTGTATATAGAATATATGCTGTTCTTAATAGCATTACCGTTAATACCGACATACGGAATAATAATATTATTTGAGACATTAAGAGTGATTTTTAAATCAGGATAAATTCTGAATTTGGATGTAGAATCAGCATCGAGATAAATATTTGTTCCAATGTCAAATCGTATTTTATCAATGCTAAGAATATACTGAGGTTTAAAACATAAGAGTAAACTATTTCTTGATATATTAAAATCCGGAATATTAAAAGAGTTATTATAAAAGTCTGCATTTAATCCAATGTTTAATTGACTCCTGTTTAGTTTATCCTTCATTTTAAAAGGACGTTTGTACATAGAAGTAAGGTTTAGGAAGTTTTCCTTATTGCTGTTGTTAACATTTTTCCCTCCGAGTAAGTAATAATTTATATCTGCAAAATAATTATAATGAAGAGAATCTATGTAGTTGCTTGTTATCCCGGCATTAACTCCGATATAATTGTAAACCTGAGTTATTGAATCTTTGTTTAATTTGGGGAAATCTTCAGGGTTATAGCCATATAAGTGATAGCCATTTCTTTGGTAATTGATTGCAGCATAAGTTGTAAAAGTTTTAAAGAATTTCTTGCCGTTTAATTCTATTTCATTATCGCTATAACCGGGGAAGCCTACATCAGATATTTTGCCATTTGATGACAGATGTTTAAGTCTTACACCATATGCATATTCTTTTGATCTCAGATTATTAAGAAAAAGTTCAAAATAAGGTGAAGTGTAGTTTCCCATTCCGATTTTAACAATATTCCGATTTAGTTTAATGAGACTCTCGCCGATCACTTTAGCCGGTTTTATTTGTTCTACCTGAAAAAATGTGTTGTATTTTACAGGTTGAATAGAATATTTAAGATTGGGAACATATAAAATAGTATCATTCATTTTAGGATTTTCATTTAATTTGAATGCTTCCTGGATAGTAGGTTCATAAGAACTTATAATATTAATTTGTTCTCCTTTCAATTCTTCAGTTTTCTGAATAGTATCTTTTATATTTTTTAGTGTATCCTGGCTAAAAAGTTTTGCAGGAAAACTTAAAAGTATTGCACCTAAAAAAATGATGTAAATTATACCTTCTTTTTTCATATTATTTTTTTTCTTTATCATCTTGTTCAAATAAGTCTTTTTCTTTGTCATTATCTTCACCAAATTTAATTTTAACTTCTTCTTCAGATTTTTTTTGTTCTTTAATTTTTTCGTTATCCGTAATAACTTTTAGTTTGTCTTTTGCTTTATCAACCAGATCTTTGCCTTCATAGTTATCTATTATACTTTGGAGAGTATGTTTAGCCTGGAATACATTATCTGTTTTTACATAATTATCTGCTAAAAGTATGAAACCTTTTGCAATCCAGTAATCATATGAAGGGACCTGATTAATAAGTTCAAATATAACTTTTTCAGATTCTTTATATAAACCTTGTTTATAAAAGATTTCGGCTACATTATATTTTGCTTCAGCACCAATAACACTTTTAGTAGATTCATAGGTTGTTTTAAACTCATTAAGTGCTGAATTTAAACTGTCCATTGCTAATGCTGAGCGTCCGTATGTAAAATGCGCTTCCGAAATTAATTCTTCAGGGGCTTTTTCAGTAACAAATATTTTTTTACATGATTCAATTGCATCTTTATATTTTTTTAATATGAAATTACACCTCATTTGTCCTGCTCTGGCATCAATAATATTTAGCTTATTTTCAGCTACTTCTTCAAATTTATTAAAGTCATTAAGAGCTCTTTCATAATTTTTAAGATTGAAGTTTATTGCAGATGCTTTCATTATTGATCTTTCTGTAAATTTATTGTCAGGTTTACTTATAACATATTCATAATAAGCGAGAGAACTATCTTCTTTTACTTTATAAAGGCATTCAGCAATATAAAAGTTGGCGTTAATTACAAAATATCCGTAAGGATATTTTTCAAGGTAATTTTTGAAACCACTTACTGCGCCATTACAATCTCCATTCATATATCTGTTTTCAACAGCAATGTATGTAATAGAATCCTGTTCTGTAGAAGATACTACGGCAAAAGGTAATTTTTTAGCATAAACAAAGAAATTTTCAACACTATCCATGTCTACATAAATATTTCTAATGCTGACAAGAGCTTCTTTAGATTCATTGGTAGAGGGATATTGAGTAACTATTCTTTTGAAAGTTTGTAAAGCCATAACATCATTTTTATTATTAAAGTAGATCAACCCTGCTTTTAAAAGAGCTTTTTTACAATAATTTGTATTGGGAAATTCATCAATTAATCGATTGAAATATGTTAAAGCCATGTTGTTCTCATTTAGTTGAATATAGGTTTCACCCAGATCATAAATGGCTTCTTCGTAATAGGTGGATTTTTTATAATTATTTATAAGACTGGTTAACGCTTTGGCTTTTAGTTCATTTTTACCTAATACACCATATGATTTTGACTGTTGAAATAGTGCGTAATCTGCATCTACACCTTTCATTTCAATTACTTTATTGTAATTTTCAATAGAATTTTCATAATCTTTGGATATGAAATAACAATCACCTATTCTTGTATATGCGTCATTGATTAATTTTGGTTGTTCATTTTCCTTGTTATTGACAAAAGTTCGGTATAAAGAAAGAGCTGCAGAATAGTTTTTAAGATTAAAGTAACAATAAGCTGTATTATAATTTGCTTCATTGTAAACAGCTGTTTTGATTGCTCCCGGAGTTTCTATAAAGGTTTTATATTCAACAATTGCAGAGTCATAATTTTTAAGTCTGTAATATGCTTCACCGGACCAATAAAAAGCAAGAGAGTTAAAAGATTTATCTTTTTTATATAACAATGCTTTCTTGAAATGATTAATGGCATTAGCATAATTCATATTATTGAAAAGTTCAAGACCTCTGTAATAAGCAATTTTCTGATAAGCAGATTTAAGTTTTTCATTCTTATTTTTAATATTTTCAATAGATATTAATGCATCTTTATAATTTTTAGTAGTCAAAAACAGATTTACGAGATAAGAATAAACTTCATCTAATTTTTGTGATTGAGGGAATTCTTTAATATATTTCTGTAATGCAATGACAGCTTCATTATATGCATTTTGTGAAAGTTCATACGATAATTTTGCATAATTAAAAAGAGCATCTTCTTTTATAGAAGGATAGAATTCGAGCTTATAAGCAGAGAGAAACATATTTTTAGCAAATTGTTTTTCACCTGTTTTTAAATAGCAATCTGCTGAAAGATAATATGCGTTTTGAGTAAGGGAATCATCAATACCGGTAATTTTTTCAAAAGATTTTATAGTTTTATCGTAATTTTCAACCATATAATTGGCATAGGCAAGTTCATAAATATCTTCTCTTTTGATTTCTCCTTTTGTTTGAGACTGGTATTGTTCAAGGTATGGAATGGCATTTTTATATTTTCCTGTCTTATAGTATGCTTCACCTACTAATCTGGCTATTTCCGGTGTTCTTTTTGTATGTGTAGAATCAAGTAGGGTAGGGGCATATTCAAGCAGTTCATCATATTTTTCAAGTAAATAATAAATTTGTGCAATATAATATGGAACTACAGAGCTAAAATTTTCATCATTAATAAGTTTAAGAAAATCCTGCAAAGCAACTTCATAATTTTTATCAACGTATGAAATATGTGCATAAAAATATCTTGCCTGAGATGAGTATCTTGTATTAACATCTTTAATTTCATAAAATGCTTTTTTTGCCTTGCCATAATCTTTAAGATTAAAATAACTATGACCAAGTTTGAAGTAATATTCAGCTAACTCATCATTATTCAATGAATAAATATCAACATTTTTGAATGATTCAATTACCTGACGGTACCTTTTTTTTCTGTGTTGTACCCTACCCAGTTGAAAATAACAGTTTTTTGTGTAATAGGAACCGGGGTTGTTTCTTATAAATTCTGTCAGTTGATATTCCGCATCTTCATTGAAAAGTTCAGCAGAACAAATAGCAGAAAAAAATTCTGAATTTGATCTGATTATATCTTTCGAATTTTTATTGGTCAATACGTTCTGAAAACAATTTTTAGCTGCCCCAAACATTTGTTTCCCAAACAATTCCACACCTAACCTGTATTCATTATCAGGATTTTGATAAATCATGGTTTGTTGGGACTTTACATTGTTAATAAAAAATAAAAATGGGATAAATATTGACAAAATTGCACGGAATTGATTCATTTTTGCTATTATTTTATAAAAAATTCATACAAATCATTGAGCTTAAGTGAACAAAAATACATAAAAATAAAATTGCAAGAAAATATTTGAAGTTTTTTTATAAAAAAATTATGCTTTTTTATGTTGAATTAAAACCAATTAAATTGAAATAATGCTAAAATAGATTGCTAAAAAATCAGGAAATAAATATTTGAGTTTTGCCTATAATAGGAATTACAGATAGGTTATATTAATTAATGTTTATTCCAAAATGTTTTATCAATATAAAATTC
Organism: Bacteroidota bacterium; assembly: GCA_030706235.1. Classification (GTDB taxonomy): domain Bacteria; phylum Bacteroidota; class Bacteroidia; order Bacteroidales; family GWE2-29-8; genus JAUZOY01. Next base: position 12,561 of record JAUZOY010000041.1, read on the forward strand.
TACATTTTACTGAAATAAATTTTTTAATTATCATATGTATCAGTAAAAGAACCTTATGCGGTTATTGTTTGTGTAAATGTGATAAAAAATGATTTTTTAAATGACATTATATTAAAATATTGTTAATTTTGCAAAAAATAATTAGTAATTTAAAATTAAAAATTATGAAAAAAACTGTTTTGACTATTGGTATTGCTTTTCTATGCTTTCTGTTTATGACTAAGGGTTATTCTCAAATCACAATAGGAGCTACCGGAGGTTTTATGGTTCCTCTTGGCGATTTTGGAAAAACAAATATTCTGACAACTCCAATGAAAAATTATGTAGATCATAATGGGAAGTTAGCCTATAATTTTGATGCTATTAATTCACAGATCGGGTTTTCTATTGGAGCTGGAGGCGGATTATCCTGCAAATTTTTTCTAAAAGAAAACATTGCTGCAGGAATCAGCGCAGGGGCTTATTCATTCGGAGCAAAAGATGTTAATAGCTCGTATGCAATAAATTCTGATCTTAAATTAATACCAGTTATGGTTTCAGGTGAATATTATTTATTATTTGACAAAATTAAACCGTATGCAGGAGTTGAACTTGGCGTTTTAATGGCAAAAGAAAAATTGAAATATTATTCGCCTATAAAAGATGAAGTTGGTGCTAAAATTGATGAAAATGATTATTCAAGTACAAAAACTTATTTCGGATTAGCTCCAATAATTGGTTGTACATATTCATTTTGTGAAAATCTTGATTTAAACGCAAATGTTAAATTATTATATGGATTTTCTAAGGTTGATGATCTAAAAAATAAAGGGGATCAACCTTACAATTACATGGCATTTGGTTTTAATATTGGAATTTCTTATAAAATTATGAATAAGAATAAATCTTTCTTATAGAAATAATTTTATAAAATATAATTAAAAAAGCCTTCTGAACTATAAAATTCAGAAGGCTTTTTTTTAATGTGCGATGTGTGATAGTTTAGGATATAAATAACAAATTTGGTAGACAAAAAATGCTACCACTCTGTATTTTACCTTATTAACAATTATCAACCATATTAATAGATAGTTCATTGATTGCAATCCAGGCCATTAATCCTATACCTTTTTCCAATGAATTTTCATCTATATCAAATGTTGAAGTATGCAGATTTGAAGTAATTCCTTTAGAGGAATTGGCAATACCTAATCGGTATAAACAAGAAGGGGCATATTGTGAAAAATATGCAAAATCCTCGGCTGTCATTCGTAATTCAAGATCTTCAACATTTTCTTTGCTCAAATATTCGATAGAATAATCTTTAATTCTCTCAGTAAGATTTTCTTCATTTACAAGATATGGATAACCTTTATCTATAAATACATCACATTCTCCTCCCATCCCCTTGGCGGTAAATTTTGCAATATTATTAATTTTCTGTTGTGCTTCACTACGCCAACTTTCATTCATGGTTCTTAAAGTTCCTTCAATACGGACTTCATTAGGAATTATGTTTGTTCTTCCCTGCCCAATTATTTTTCCAAAAGATAAAACTGTTGGTATATGAGATGGTGCATTACGACTAATTATTTGTTGAAGAGAAACAATAATATGAGAGGCGATTAATATTGGATCAATACATAGTGAAGGAGTGGCAGCATGTCCGCCTTTGCCTTTAACAGTAATATAGATTTCATCAGTGGAAGCCATATACATACCTTTTCTAACACCCATTTTCCCGCATTCGAGATTGGGATAAACATGCATTGCAATAATTGACTGAGGTTTAGGATTATCTAAAATACCTTCATTAATCATAGTAATTGCTCCTCCCGGAAACTTTTCTTCAGAAGGTTGGAATATTAATTTTATAGTTCCTTCAAATTCATTTTTTAAAGAAGATAATATTTTTGCACAACCTAAAAGTATCGCAACATGTGAATCATGACCGCAGGCATGCATCACCCCTTCATTGACTGATTTGTATTCAACATTATTTTCCTCTGAGATTGGCAATGCATCCATATCAGCTCTAAGTGCTATTATTTTTTTTGATGGATTTTTCCCTTCAATGGATGCAAGAATTCCGGTTTTTGCTATTCCACCTTTGAAATTGATACCATATTCTGTGAGTTTTTCGGAAATAAATTTTGAGGTATTGTATTCTTCAGAAGAAAGTTCAGGGTGTTGGTGGAGGTATCTTCTTATATTTCTGACTTCTTCAAAATACTGACTTGCCAGACCTTTTACTTTATTGATCATTTTTTATTAAAATTTAGAAAAATATAATCAGATTTTGTTAATGATTCATTATAAAACATCAAATGAATATTAAATCATCAGATTGATAATAATTGCAAAATTATTGCTTTTTTTAGTTCATGCAATAATATTAATTATTGTTTCCAAATGAAAATTGATGGATCAGTATTAAGATTTAATGGTAATTTTTTAAATATACCAAAGACTGCAGAACCACTGCCTGACATTGAGGCAAAGATAGCTCCTTTAGAATATAAAAACTTTTTGATATTCTCGACTTCCGGATGTTTAGTAAAAACATAATTTTCAAAATCATTTCCAATAGTACTTTTCCAAACTTCAACAGGTTTTTTAATTTGTTCTCTGAGACTTACGGTTGGTATTGATGGTTTGATATTCTTATATGCCTCTATAGTACTTATATGAACTTTAGGTTTAATAATCACAATATGTAAATCTTTGAGGGAAGAAAGTTCAATATTAATAAATTGATCTCCTCTTCCTGTAGCATAAACAGGTTTGTTTCTGATAAAGAATGCACAATCGCTTCCAAGTTTTTTTGCATAATTTTCAAGATTTTCATCAGTCAGGCCAAGGTTAAAAATCAGATTAAGGCATTTAAGAGTATATGCAGCATCAGAAGACCCACCCCCGAGACCTGCTCCAGACGGAATGTTTTTATGTAGTCTGATAGTTACAGGTGGGAGATTAAAATCTGAATTCAGCAGATCGTAAGCTTTTATACAAATATTGGATTTATTATCACAGTCGAGTGCTATTCCTGTCTGAGTAAATTTTACTTTATCTCCTGAATCTGGTATTTCATTGACTTCGAGTGTATCGCAAAGATTTACAGGATAAAAAACAGTCTGAAGATTATGGAACCCGTCAGACCTTTTATCTGTAATATAGAGACCAAAGTTTATTTTGCAGTTGGGATAAACAAGCATATGTAGTTTTGATTTATTATGTAATTGATTATCTTGTAAGGATAATCTTTTCAGTTGTAATTAATTGTGATGAATTAAAGACTTTGAGAATATATGTTCCGTTGGAGAGATTACTTTCAGGTTTCCATGTTATTGTTTTCTGAGAAAGCGATGTTTTCATTGTTGTAATTTCATTACCCAGACTATCATATATAGATAATTTAAATTCAGATGGGTTATTTAAAATAATATTGAAGTAATCGTTTGATGGATTAGGATATATAGTAACTGGATTAATTATTTTTTTAGACGGTATGTTTTTAATGCCGGCATTTATATAATCGTACACGCCAATGGCATACTGACCAGGAGCGAAGTTATCGGAGATAATGAATCCCTGAACTTTATTACCTATATGTGTTGATTTAACAGGCATCCATAAATCTCCCGTTTTTTTACGATAGAGAAGTACAAGAGAATCCAATGAATAATCTGACAAATTGAAGTCTGATATCCGGTCATTCCCTTTTGCGTATTGGAACGCTATTTTGGAGTTGAATCCGGAAGGTATTATACTATAAATATTCCAATATCTTGTGCTTGAAAGAAGGATACCATTAGGGAATATTCCCTGATTATCGGGACTAACCCAGTTGAGTTCAATTCTGATAAAAGCTGAATCTGAAACTGAATTTACATCAAGATAAGAATATGTATCATTGAATTGAACTTTCCCGGTTGAATTTATTATTTTGTAGTTATCAGTAGTTGCGTCACTGACTTTTTCG